>CACXEH010000036.1 GCA_902766625.1 uncultured Bacteroidales bacterium
ACAGTCAGCGACAACGGACCACTCTCTGTCGCAATAACGCAACGGTTACGGTAAGTCTGCTTGATGTAATGCTCACATTGTTCTATCAACACATTCCTGTAGGCCAGCAAACGACAATAGTAACTTATAGGCGCCAAATAAGCGCTTGGCAAGACAACCGTTCCTTCAATCATGACTTTTCTAACGGAAAGTACTCCCCTTATCGATTTTCCTTATAATGCCTGTACACCTTTATGGCTGACTCGGGATAGTTGGTCGTAATGTAGTCAATATCCCTGTTGTTGGTATAAACAATCTGATCATTCGCATCAATTGTCCAAACATTGACAGTCATACCTAAAGCGTGTGCATCTTTAATATATGCGTCAGACGTTTTTGCCTGGGTATAGTCCAGGCCTGTAATACCATTTGCGTGCAGAGTCTGCGGGCTCTTGTCGCCATTGAGATAAGCCACCTTGGCCGCCGGCACCTTCTTGACGAACTCCAGACACGCGTCATAACTGAAAGCGATATACTCCACCTTGTCCTCCAATCCCATTGCTTTTACCGCAGAAACAACGGAATCAACACAAGCGCAAGTGGCCGCAACGCTACTGTGCGTCTTGACTTCAATAATCAATTTCGTTCCAGAATCATCAGCGGCCAAAATCTCAAGCAGATCCTGCAGTTGCGGTATTTTCTCACCATTGCTAAGTGTCAAGTTCTTTACTTCGTCATAAGTGGATGTCTGGATTGTCACCCCATTGAGCGAGGGATCGTGGTTTACCATAATATGGCCGTCAGTCGTCAGCCATACGTCTGTCTCAGAACCATAGCAATCTTTCAGCGCCAAGGCCGCCTTGAGAGATGCGCGCGAATTTTGCGCAGCACCTGGAGCTTTCCAATAGCCACGGTGAGCAATTACCTGAGAGCCTCTCGCAAGTTTGTCGACCACAACCAGTTGATTGCTTCCCAAATCTTGCGTCATACCATCGCGCGACAAAGACATCCTATAATTCCCCGACACGACATTTTCAGGCAGAGTGAAATGTACGCCCTGATTGTCAGCCATCAAAGAACAAACCACCACGAAGGATTTTGTCGCATCGTCCAAATTCGCAAATGTTATTTTATCGCCTTCCTGAAAACCTGTGCCATATATATCAAGTCCCTTTCCTGCCTTGACTTGCAGGCCTGTGTAGTAATGCACATCGCTCACCATCATCTCATCTTTCGGTCCTCGCATATTTTCCAGTCTGGTCCATAACGATTTCACCTCAGCTGTTGTCAACGGGTTGTCGTAGATACGCGCCAAAACAACATCACCGTTCCAGGACGCATTTACAGTAGTCGCATTGGAGGGATCTCCACCTATGGCGAAATAGTAACATGTGCTGTTAGGGAACTTGAAGTCACCACTTGTGGCAATGGTATTCTTCAATTCTCCATTAATATAGATATAGGCTTTATTCTCAGACTTATTCCATACGCCGACAATATGATAATACACATATGGTTCAGGTATGACACCGCTCGTCGCCCATCTCCATGAGCCACCGACATGCGGAAGAAAAGTCAACTCGTTTTTGCGTGCTCCTGATATCTTAGAGATCATCAGACCCGTCCCACCAGACTGGTGACTGGAGAAATACTTGGATTCCGCATCCGCAATCGTTCCCGAGTACTGACAGCGGATGACTGTCTCCATTGTGTGTCCGTCAGCCAGAGCATTTTGGAATGCAACATTATCCGCATAACTCACTTTATAATACCTGTTGGCATTACCAGCCCATGCATTATCGCTGAAACGCACTTCGTAACGCCCGAACTCAGAGCTGAAGAAGGTTTCGGGATTTCCATGTGACTCCACTGTATTGCCCATGGCAGAGACATCCTCAGCAGTACCATCGGCATTGAACTTGACATCCAGCACATCTGCCACTGGTACCGGAGCAAGGAAAAGTATACTGTCTATGTCACTTTGCTTTGAACTGTACAACAGTTTAGCTCCATGACCGAAAAAAGAAACAACATCATCAGCAACAGCAACGCTGTCGATATCATCAGCATTGGTTTCAAAGACAACCACGCCCTCGTGAAATACACATATATCCTCTGCGACTCCCGCATAGCCAATCAGCGATGCCAATAATGAGATAGAAAGAACAACTAACTTTTTCATCGTTCAATTTATTTTTTCAAAATTTTATGAGTATATGTCTTGTCATTCGCAATTATTTCCACCAAATATAGACCAGCAGGAAGGTTATCCAAACTTATCCGCGCCTCATTGCCCAAAAACGGATGGTGTATCAATTGGACGCCTTGCAAAGAAAGAACATTGACACATTGAGCATGACGTACAGTAAGCGTCTTGCCATCAAAACCACATGACGCGCTTCCTGACACAATTGTGTTAATTGCATCAGGGTAATTCCTTTTAAAGAAAGAAAAATTATTGAAATCTGACAGATTGACAGATGTTACTGTCCCTTTGCTCTGCTCAACACACATAGTTTTATCAGAAAAAGTTATCTTTCTGATATTTGGTATTGTTTGAACCACATTGGTTCCGTTGTACATATAAATGTCTCTCGAGTAACCTTGCATTACAAAGATAACTAAGAGAATCGATAACAAAAGTTTCTTATTCATTGTCTGTTTTTTATAAATATCCACTAAAGAAAAATCCTCCACTTGGAACGGTAGCTATTTTTTCTTGCAGAAAGTTTCTCTTACTTCCATTGCCTGGACGGGAAAATCTGTAGCCAGGTTATCTACTCCAAGATGAATCATTTCTTGTATAATCTTTTTTGTATTCATACCTCTCGCCGTCACGGACATCCCTAACTCATGAGCCTCCTTTATCCAAGACGGATTTTTACGATATACTGATGCCTTGCAATTCATGGCATTGATACCCATATCGTATAACTCTCGCGGCGATTTGTCTCCACCCAGATAGAAAACCCTTGCTGAAGGATCTCTCTGCGCCAAAGCCTTGCATGCAGGCAAACTGAATGACAAATATTCCACCATCTTACTCAATCCTGCTTTTTCTACGGCCTGCATAGCTGCAAGAGCGGCCTCAACTGTACGCTCTTTCGTACTATGTCTCTTGACTTCGACAAGTAAATGCGTATAGTTAGATGACTTCAATATCTTCAAAAAATCTTTAAACCGTGGCAACCGTTCTCCGTTATCAAGTCTCAACTTCTTTACTTCTTTCCAAGTGGACTTTTCTATAACAAGACCATAACGCTTCGCATCATGATTAACAACAAGAATATTGTCGGAAGTCAGCCAGATGTCCATCTCCGACCCTTCTGCTCCAAGTTTAATGGCATTGCGCAATGATGCTCTTGAGTTTTGCGTAGTGTTTTGATAGTTGTAAAAACCTCGGTGGGAAAGGACTCGCGGCACTTTCACTTGATATTTATCATGCCAAATCTGAATAGAGTCAATGCTTTTCGCAGAGATACTTGACACAGCAATAAGCCATACGGCAAGAACAAACAATCTATTCTGTAACATATATATTATTTCTTAAAAATTAGACGTAATACGAAATAGGCATGATACCACAAAGTCAACAAGAGACCATAATGACTGGACATAATCTTAAATCTTTCTATCAGCGACTTCCTGTGATTTTTCTTTGTCATTCCTCCCTCCAAGTAATCAGCCACAACAATATTGCTGTTTACCATAGGCAGGCCTCGCTGTTCGGACTCCTTCATCAGACGGATGCACCAATCATAATCAGCAGAAAAACGATACGAGAGATTGTACTTGCACTTTAATGTTAATTTTGTGGAAGCGAAGAAAGCTTGATGACATATCAGCATGCCATGTTTAAAACTGGTCCAATGCAACTCCGCAGGAGGTTCCAGACGACGTTTGCGAAGAAACGTGCCGTTTTGGTCAATAATATTAGTATTACCATAAATAACTCCTGGCAGAACATCACTCTGCTCTGCTATCTCTGCTATTCTCGTCAACGTCTCGTCATCATGCAACCTGTCTCCTGAATTTAGAAATAAGATATAATCACCCGTCGCACGACAAAGCGCCTTATTCATCGCTTCATACAAGCCATTATCTGGTTCAGAAATAATCTTAACATCCATACTATTCTCCATGGCATCATTCTGCGACTTGTAGCGCAATAGTATGTCTAACGAATCATCTTTGGAAGCGCCATCCACTATAAGATGTTCCACTTCCCTGTACTTCTGCCTCTTCACACTTTCTAAGGTAGCAGGAAGCTCTTGGGCTGCATTATATGTGCATGTCGCTATCGTAATTTTAATCATTCCTCTCCCTTGCAAATTTGATTATATAAGTCTATATATCTTAGAGCGATGGTACGTTCAGAGTATCTTTTCACGGCACTTTCTCTCAAAGCAATCCTCTCAGTTTGCCGACTTAAAGCCCACTGTATGCCTTTTGCAAAATCCTCTACCGATAGATACTCTGCCAGGTATCCGTTTTGGAGATGAGTGATAATATCCATCTGCCCGCTACCGGTAAATGTTACCGGCACACAACCACATGCCTGCGCCTCGACAACCGTCTGTCCAAAAGTTTCATAAAGTGACGGTATTGCCGCAACGTCTGCAGCACTATACAAAGATGACAGTTCTTCATCATTCTTCAAAAAACCGAGATAGGTGTATGGTACAGGTATTTCATCCAAAACATCTGCTTGTTTGATACCGCCGAACAAAGCCAAGTGAAAATCATCTTTCTTATAAATTTCCTGATCAATCAGCCTTTGCAAAGCCTGGTTTAAGTATTTCAAGCCTTTTCTTTGCTCATCAATCTTGACAGCGCCAAAAACAATGACATGCTTATCTTCAGGCAAGCTGAAATATTGTCGCGAAGAAACTTTGTCTTTTATCTTATAGCGCGACACGGGCAACACGTTCGGAATAACCTGTATAGACTGAGTACGCAACAAATGACTCTCTTTGGCGCAATTGGCAAGCCAACTGCTGACTGCCACAAAGTGAACATTCTTCTTGGTGAACAATTTGTTTTTCTTTCTGAACACCAAGTTTGACAAGTCTCTCGCACCTGGAGATTTCAAAAAAGGACAGTGATGACATTCTGTCTTATACTTATCACAGTTATTAGCGTAATGACATATTCCTGTAAACTCCCACATATCATGGAGTGTCCACACTATCGGTTTACCACTATCAATGATTTTGCGTATATCCTTCAAAGACAGAAAACCTTGATTTATCCAATGCAGATGAATGACATCCGCCTCCTTGAATTCTTTTGTTTTCGTAATATCCGTCCCAGCTGAAGCCGTATCTACGGCAAAGAGATTAGTTTTGTCAAAGCGATTAGCAAGAAATATCTCAAACCTCTCCTTCAAAAAGTGATAACGATAGCGGCACAAACTGTTGAGACCAACGACCGACAAGTTTTGACTTTCCTTTTTACTGACAAGCATTTTAGCTTTAACACCGTTGTCATTCAGTGCCGACATTAATCGGTTGGCAGCTATTGCCGCACCGCCATTATGCTCCGTAGTGTTAACCAGTAAAATGCGCATCTTATTTCAAATACATACTGAAGAACGACCAAACTTCCTCACCGATATTAATATCTTTATCAAACCAGCTGTGAGGACCATTCACCACCTCATATAGCCAAACTTGACATCCTGTCGGTCCGCCACTGTATTTGTATTTGTTGATGTAACGGTTATTTGATTTGTTCAGACCGTCCACACGTTCTTTCGTTTCTTTTTCGCATTTATTTTTTGCTATCCAGTAACCTATACTTATCGGCACAGCCATATATGCGCCCCAGCCACCTTTGTTTTCTAAGTCACCTGTCCATTCTGATGTATGATCAGCGGTACCGTGTATTTCAAAAAACGGAACAGGCTTCGGTGCATCCATTGTACGGTATATCCATTCCATAGTTAACCCTGACAGGGACGCAAAAGCTTTGAAAGTCTTTTGTTTGCTATATGCCAAAAGATAGCACATTTCTCCGCCATTAGACATACCTGTCAAGAAAGTGTTTTCCTTGCTAAGTTTATACTTTTTCTGAACATGCTTTGCCAGTTTTTCCATACCAGCCACCTCGTCAACTTTCCATCCTTTTTGAGACGGATAACCTACATTCCACGATGGTTTACCTTTTGGGTCTTTCCAACCACAGGGTATGCAAATAGCGAACTTATGTTTTTCAGCAGCCTTTGTCATCCACGTTTCCTTCTTCCCAGGATTACCGTAACCATGCAGGACAAAGACCAACGGGGCATTTTGCTGAACTCCGTCAGGTATGATCATCCAAAAACGACGCGTTTGACCTTGGATTTTCAATGAATCCATAAAAGGCTCACTTGCACTTGCAAAGAGTACAGAAGAGAAGAATGATAGTAACACTAATTTTTTTAATACTTTCATCATTTTATTTTTTGTTTAATTAATCCTCTATAATAATATCCGCATGAGAACACAAAAAATCCTGCTCTCAGCATCCGTATGACAGGATTGTGAACTTCAGCGTGAAACAATTGGCGTGAATGTTTCAGAAAAAACAGAACTTTCTTCAGGAACACTACTGGACCGTGTTGCAGCTGCAACTCGCTCATATAAATAGCTTCTTTCCTGCTTACTGTATCAAACGGCAGTTTCTCCAGAAATGGCAGAACTGTCGCAAAACGCCGTCTTACCTGTTTCTGTAGTTCCCTATGATGAAACAACGACAATGACACATAGTGCCATGCACCATTTGACAAAATGTTATTATCAACAGGTACTGATGCCGTTGCTGCATCAGCATGACGCCTGAAATGAACGAGTTCTTTATTCAAAAACACAATGCTCTCCGCTGCGGCCGCGGCATTCATAATCTGCCAATCGTAATACAGTGGCAGGACTTCTCCGCCTTGAATATAATCCAATATCTCTCTCCTAAACAACATGGAATGACCCGGTAATTCACAAATATACGTATTGCGTATCAAATGTGTGTTGGGTACGCGTTTGTCTATTTTCACCGGATAACCTGTTGTAGAAAACGGTATTGAAAAGGCGGAACACAAGAGATGGTCACCGATAGCCTCAGCCTGCAACTTCAATTTATCCTTTTCCCAAAGGTCATCTTGGTCTGAGATAGCGATATAGTCACCCTGTGCGCGTAACATCGCTGAAAAGAAGTTTCCGTTTATACCATGAAGCCCAGTCTCATTATGGTAGATTTTGATAACAGGATATTGCGCCGCATATTTCTCCAACACGGCATAAGTCTCATCCGTAGAGCAGTCATCTTGTATTATAATTTCATAGATGGGATAGCTTTGTGCTAAAATACTATCTAACTGCTCTTGGAGATAATGTGCACCGTTATAGGTACACATTACAACCGAGATTTTCAATATGTTATCTTTATCCATTTCCAGTCCTTCGACTTTATTTTTCCGGCTCTATAATGACTTTCAAACTATTGTTTTGCTTCAAGACATTGTTATTGACAAAGGCCTTGATTTGATCAGACGACAAAGCCTTGATTGCCTCTTTCACACCTGCCACCGTGTTTTTGCCATCAAGGATAAAGTCTGTCTCGGCACTCTGCCAATAGGGGTTTTCACGCTGATTGGTTTCATACTCTTTCAGCATCTGCTCTTTAACTTTGTTCAGTTTCTCGGCTTCAACGCCATTCTTGGCAATGAGCTGCATACCTTCGTTGATTAGCATTATTGTTGAGTCGCATTTTTCAGGCTTTACAGGAGCAACAACCTGAACGAGAAATTTAGGTTCGCCAAACATATACATGACACTTGAGCTGGCTCCAGTAGAGTAAGCGAAACTATGTTTTTCACGAATGGTTTCCGTGTAATGTATATCCAGCACCTGTCCTAAAGCTTCTGCCACAACCTGGTTTTGTGGAGTGACTTCGCATGTTCCGTTCCAGAAGCCTACGACATAACATTGTGGCGTCTCCATTTTCTTGGAGAAACGGCAGATTTTCTTACCATTCATCAGACGCATGTCAGGTTTGCCTTTCTTCTCCAACTTATTTGTCGTCGGCAGACTTGCCAAGTATTGCTTTGCATAAGACTTTAGGCTATCCTCGTTGATGGCACCAGTGAAGACATAGGTAAAGTCGGCAGGATTGCCAAAGCGCTCCTTGTATATCTTCAAGATGCCGTCATAATTTACTTGTTTCAACCTGCTCAATGTCATAGGCTGAACATATGGAGCATAATTATACAGGCACAGTTTCAAAGAATCACTGAACGCCGTCATAGGGTTGGCGTCTCTGTTAGCCAATGTAACCTCTTTATTCTTTATGACCTTATTGTAGTTCACTGTATCATAATTAATCTCCGTGAAGTAGAGATAGTTTAATTGGAACAACGTTTTGAAGTCTTTCTTTGATGATGAGCCGCTGAAGTTTTCTGTACTGTTGGTCAGCGTCGGGCTTATTGAAACGATGCGGCCCGTCAGTGCCTTCTCCAAGTCATTACCATTGAATTTACCTACTCCGTTATTTGCCATAACATCGTTAAAGACAGTCGCATTAGTAAGCTCTTCTTTCTTCAATTTGAATTGACCGCCGTGACTAATGGCATTCATGAGTATTTTGCCTTCATCAAAATCGGTCTTTTTGTATTTTACAGTTATGCCATTAGACAATACGAAACCTTTATATCCTAAACCATCTTCAGGGAGTTCTTTCTTTATAGTCCCGGCAACGGGTTCTTTCTCTATCAATTTCGTGTCAATTACCTTTACTTCATAGGGCTTTAGCTGTTCTGCTTTGACAGAAGCCAATACTTTGTTAGCCTCTGCGGCAGTAGGCACCTTCACACCTTCTTTTTCCGGATAAAAGCCAAAGACCACAAGGTTGGTATCCAACTGTCCTATTAGCGTGGTTGCAAAATCGTTAATTACCTTAACCGGGACATTCTGCCCCAACTGACGATAAATTTGAACTTCAGTTTCAAATTTTGTCTTAACCTGATTTTCCAAAAAGTATTCTATGCATTCATCCACCAGAGTATTGCTCTTGACTGTCTTACGCGATTCCACCATTTGGTCTAACACACCGGACAAGTCGTCCAATGCACGTTTATACTCTGTTTCAGCGAAACCATGCATACTTGCTCTGCGCAATTCCCGCAACACCATTGCCATGGCCTCCTCGCTCTTGCCGTCTTTCGGCCTTATCTCCATCTGGAGAGCCTGTTTTGTACGAGCCATAAACATAAAAGGTCCCGTGTATGCCCTGCAGGCAGTGACAGGAACATTGGCATCCTGCATTATATCGTCAAGACGATAATTAAGCATTGTCGTCAGGACCATATTGATAAAGCTGTTGGTTATACCTACAAAAGTATTGCGATAATGTCTTGGTACAGGATCATATTTAAGGAACATCTCGAGTGTCGGTGTCGTCACCTCCTTGTCCTTGTCAAAAACAAAAATAGGCGTATAGTTGTCCGGCACTGCATAGTATTCAAACTTAGCTGCATCTTGCTTGGGAGCAGGAAGCTGACCGAAAATCGTTTTTATTTTCTCCTCCATTTGTTTGACGTCAATGTCTCCCACGACAACAATGCCCTGAAGGTCCGGACGGTACCATTTATCATAATATGCTCTCAACACCTCTGGCTTGAAGTTGTCTACAACGCTCATCAAACCTATAGGAAGTCTTTCGGAATATTTGCTTCCCGGCATCAAGACGGGTAACTGACGCTCCAGTATACGATTTACGCCAGAATTTCTGACACGCCATTCCTCATGGATAACACCGCGCTCTTTGTCTATCTCTTTAGGGTCTAAAGTCAAGGCATGAGCCCAGTCATATAGGATATAAAGGCAGGAGTCCAAGTTTGCCGGATCAGTAGTCGGCACATTGTCTATATTGTAAACAGTGCGGTCGCATGCTGTGTATGCGTTCAGGTGATTACCAAATTGCACACCTATCCTCTGGCAGAAGCTTACCGCGCTGTTGCCTGGAAAGTGTTCAGAGCCGTTAAAGCACATATGCTCCAGGAAGTGGGCCAAACCACGCTGGTTTTCCTCCTCCTGAAGGGAACCGACTTTCTGAGCAATATAGAAAAATGCTCTTTCCTTGGGGTTTTCGTTATGCTGGATAAAATAGGTCAGACCATTTGGCAATGTTCCTTTTACAACATCCGGGTCAAAGGGCAATTCTTGCACAGGCATTTGTGCAAAGACAGCCTGCATGCCCAGCAACATGATAGTCAATAGAAATGTCTTTCTTTTCATTTTAGTTTATTGTTTTTTATTGTTTTCAATTGCTTTGAGGAGAAATGCCTTATATTTATCGACATCCTCATTATATGAATACGAATGGTTCAGCGGTTTTCCATCAGAGGTCACGGGGATATAGAATGGTTGCGTGTTAGCCCCAAACTTATAACTCTGCAGGAAACTCCACAACTGTCCTTTGGTACGCAATGTTATGCGTTTGCCATCTATATCGGTCTCAAACGGCTGGTCAAGCGGTGTGCGGTCATCCACATAGAGCGACACCAGTATGAATTTCTCTTTCAATATATCAGCTATTTCCGGATCTGTCCACACGGCGGCCTCCATCTTGCGGCAGTTCACGCATCCATACCCGGTGAAATCCAGCAACAAGGGTTTTCCAGTCTCCCGGGCCATCTGTACAGCTTGGTCAAAGTCATCAAATTGCGCCCTGACCTCGTGCGAGGTGTTAATTTTAAAGTCTTGTGTGCTCATGGGCGGCGCAAAGGCACTGATACCTTTTAATGGTGCTCCCCAAAGGCCCGGCAGCATATATACGGCAAAAGCCAGAGATATCAAACCGCAGAAAAATCTAGGTACGGACGTACAGGACTGAGGCTCATCTGCCGGAAAACGGAGTTTTCCTAACAGGTATATACCCAAAAGGGCAAAAATAACTATCCACAATGCCAGGAAGACCTCCCTGCCCAAGATATGCCAGCCGTAAGCCATATCTGCTACGGAGAGAAATTTCAGCGCGAATGCCAGTTCTATGAATCCTAAGGTAACCTTAATAGTATTCATCCATCCGCCGCTTTTCGGCAGTTTCTTGATAAGTGCCGGAAAAAGGGCAAAGAGGGTAAAAGGCAAGGCAAGTGCTATGGCAAAGCCAAGCATACCCAATACAGGTGCCAGAAAGTTGGACGATGTCGTAAGGTCCACCAGCAGAAAACCGATGATGGGACCCGTACACGAAAACGACACGATGGTCAGTGTCGTCGCCATCAGGAAAATGCCCACAACACCGCCTTTGGCTTCTGCCGCATTGTCGGTCTTATTCCCCCAGGAAGAAGGCAGTGTGATTTCAAATCCTCCCATAAAACTGGCGGCAAAGACAATGAGTATAGCAAAACATATCAGGTTGAACACGGCACTGGTCGACAATGCGTTGAGCCCGTCAGAACCAAAGAGCAATGTAATCAGCAGGCCCATCCCGACATATATTATAATGATAGACAAACCATATATGACAGCATCGCGTATGCCGCCTCCCCAATGCTCTGCCCTTTTCGTGAAATAGCTGACGGTCATAGGAATAATCGGCCACACACATGGCGTGACGACGGCTATCAATCCACCGAGCAGTCCCATCAGGAAAATCCAGTACAAGGATGTCTGTTGCGTATCATCTGTCTGCTGCTTAACATTAACAGGCATCCAGTAATCCGGCAACATACTGGCTTTTTCCACCGTTGCTTCATTCACGGAATCCTTTTCCTCATTCAGCGATGTCTTTGAAGCAGCTGCATCCTCTGTAGTTTTCTCTATTTTCGCCACTCCTGTTATCTCAAAGGGCACTTCTTTCGGTGGCAGACAGTTTTGATCGTTACAAGTGCCATATTCCAGATAACCGCTTGCGGCGTAGTTTTTTTCCGTAATTTGAAGGCGCTGTTGAAACAATGCCGTTCCTTCCATGTATTTCACATTCATGGAAAATAAGTCGTCATACTTTTCCTTAACATTTCCTTTGGCTTCCAGCTTACCGACAGGTTTGACTCCCTTGGCTTTTTCCATATGGAACGATGCCACCGTAGGTCCGCCATGAGGCATATCGCAGGAATATATATGCCAGCCGCTGTCTATCGTCCCGTGAAATTCTAAAAGTATCTCCGTCGGTGACACTTTACGCTGTTTCACCTCAAACTTCACAGGTTCTTCCAACTGAGCGCAAACAAGTAACGGCAACATCAGGAAGAGTATGTTTAGCCACGCACCTAACCTATGTCTCATCATGAATATAATTTGTACAAAAATACACAATTCTTACCATTTACCATCCTCTTGTCTTTTAATTAATGTAAATACATATTTATAATAAGATAAATTGATTCTTTTGACATGATATATCTTCAGTTCTATCCCATGGAACGCATGTTCCGGCCTCTGGAATCTATGTTCCAGCCTTCAGAATTTACATTCCATTGTATGGAAGAAGAAAGATATCGGCAGGAAAAACAGAATTGTCCGCGCAGAAGCTGTCTTTCTTATCAACAATGATGGAAAAACAGTTTGTTATCCTTTTTTTATCGTATTTTTGTATGTTCATTTAACACATCAGAAATAATCAAACATGGAAATAGGACAACGACTGCCGGAAAATCTCGGTATTGACCAAGACGGGAATGAAATAAAATTGAGTGATTTCGCTGGGAAAAAGCTGGTTTTATATGTTTATCCGAAGGATTCCACTCCTGGATGCACTACGGAATCATGCAATCTGAGAGATAATTACAACACCCTCCTTCAGAAGAACTACGCAGTGGTTGGTGTCAGTATACAGAGTCAGGCATCCCATAAAAAATTTATAGAAAAGTATCAACTGCCCTTCCCCCTTATTGCCGACACTGAGAAGAAGTTGGTAAATGCATTGGGAGTTTATGGCGAGAAGAAGACGTTCGGCAAAGTCACCATGGGTATATTCCGCACTACTTTTATAGCTGACGAGCAAGGCATCATCACGGACATTTTCAAGCCTCAAGACATTAAAGTCAAAGAGCACGCAAAGCAAATACTGAAAAAATGAGAAGTTGCTTTCTGCTTTTTATGGTCATTTCGCTGTTTACCGCATGCAGTCCGAAAGTAGGCGGCATTGATGAGCCGCTGACGAAAAACAGCCTTTACGACATCAATAGAAAAGTTATTTCGCAACAATTTGACTTTGACAAAGAAGGCAATGTCTATTATGTTGAACTGACCCAAAGCCACAGACAATTTCTTGTCAATATATGGCGTATCAGTGTCGACAAACTCAACCGCAGCGACAAACTGGCCTTATACAAAGGCGACTCCATGAGTGTTATTTTTGCCGGTCATCCCACTGGGTTTGCCATTGAGGATACGCCCGACGGCCCCAATGTCTGGATAAGCAACTACGCTTCCAAGCAACCCGACAAACACTATTGGCAGTCACAGACCATTTCCCGCATGAAATATATTCCCAACAGCATACGCATGCCTGATGACAAGGACATAGAACACTTCTGGTTCCCTCATCGCGCAGACATCAATGTCGCACTTGACACCAAACATGACCTGGTGGCATTCTCTTTTTACTATATGCCGGAAGACGAAAAGAAACTCCATATTGATAAATACAGAAGCAGGCGTGTGCGCATATACCGACTCAGCGACGCACTGGCATCGCCGTTGGAGAATATTACGTTACCACGGAAATGGTACCGTGGCGGTGACGGCGCGCCGTTGTCTTATGACAGTATCACAGTGACACTGAAAGCGCACGACCTGTCACACCTCCCGCCAGTTGCAGAAATAGGCACACATGTTTCCGGCAAAAATCCGGAAAAGATAAACTCTACGGCATGGCAAGGTTTTGACGTAGACAAGGATATCGTATGGTTCAGTGAAGGCGTAACATCCTCGGGAGCATATCTGACCGGCTATGCATTTAACGACAGCGTAGTTTCACACCGCACTAAAGTGCTGTCATCAGATTACTGTCCTGAATGGGACGAGTTTGGCGTATGCGACTCTGCAAAACGCCAGTATGAAAACGAAGGCGTAAGAGTATGGAAAGGACACCTCTACCTGGGAATGTTCACCAAAAGGGCTGATGGCGAATATCGCTCCAATATCATGAAGTTCAAACGTAAAAAATACAAATAACCGTTCCGGTTCACATGCGGCTTTCCTGTTTTCTGTTTTTCCTATTGCTGATAAGCCTGAACGCTTTTTCGCAAACGAACACCAACGATGAGACGAATTCCCGTTGGAAGATTCGCCGCAAAAACTTCATCCAGAAAGCAGACTGCGTCTTGTCTAACTTTCAGAGGCGCATGTCTCCCGTAGACAGCAACTATATTGTCAGGCCGCACGGGACATGGACTTTTAAGGTCAGATATAATCTGGCAGGCACACGTATCAAAACAAAAGGCTATTCACAAAAAGAATATTTTACTTCGGATATACAGACAGACATCCGGCATACAACATCTTTTTCCGCAACCTATCGCGGCATAACATTAGGGTTTGCCGTCAATCCGGCACGACTTACAGGCAAAAAACACGATTTTGAGTTAAACATCAATTCATACGGTAACAAGTATGGTCTGGACTATGTATATCAAAATACTTCCACCTTTCACGGGAAAGTTAATGCACCCAGCGGAGATGTCGCTATAAGCAGCGGAATAGTCAAGTTCCGCGCTGTAACGACAACTGCCTATTATGTCTTCAATGGTAAAAAATTCTCTCTTCCCGCAGCCTTCACACAATCATATATACAAAAACGTAGCTCAGGCAGTTTCTTCTTAGGGCTGTCATACCATGGCAGCAGTTTATTTATAAACAATCCCAATCACGACGACGAGGACCTTCGCCGCATACGCACCAGTCACGCAGGTATCAGCGTCGGATATGGCTACAACCTCGTTCCGCCGAAGAACTGGCTGATACATATGTCTGTACAACCCAGCATTGTACTTTTCTCAAACAACAAACTATACTATTACGGTGACGAGACCAAACGGTCGAATGACTGGAGCGACATCCTCTTTACAGGACGAATTGCCGTTATACATTATTTCAAAAAGAAATATTTTATTGGCGTTACCTACAATTACAATCATTCCAAGACAGGTGACACAGACCGCATCTCCGTTTCCAACGGTAAATGGCACGGCAGACTTATTTTCGGAATGCGCATGTAGTCATTCGCACAAGATGTCTATGTATTTTCAGTCATCCAATTCCTTAAACTTATTGTTCAGGTACTTGCATTTGTAGAGCGACAACGCAAACCACAACAACATAGCCGCATAATAAATCACATGCGCCTTTATCGGCAGCAACAGCAATAATAATGCGACTTGTACTTGCAAGATACGCAACGTATCCGTTGTATTAAAGTTCACGCCCATAATCCTGGAATATACTCCTGCTATCGGTGTCAAAAAAGTATTAACCAATGAGAATTGCACAGTTTTGTTCATTGCGATTTCTTTCTTCATCTCTGTTCGTCTTTTAAGTTTACACGGCAAAAGTATTTCTATTATGTGCCATATTAAGACATTTAACAATGAAAAAATATTAATCTTTATACAGAATCGACGAATTACGTTAACATTAGTTAAAATACAGTTTTTGTCGTAGACATAAAAAAAGGGATATGCAATTTGACTTGCATATCCCTCAACATGAAAATTTTACTTTTATTTAATCTTAAACATTCTGTCAACAATCTGATAACCCTTCGGAGTGAAAGTGCCTTTTTCTTTAATCATGCTCTTTCTGCCTTCTCTTAGGGTTCCCTTCTTGATTCCAAATTTCACCTCATAAGGTTTCCACTTGTTTGCCAATGAACCATCTGCCAAGCGGCGTTTTGTGATACCTAACTTCTCGCTCAATCTTGAAGCGAAATAAGCAAATAGTCTGTAAGTACAGGTTACATTGTAATCTTTGTCAAGCAAACCAGCTTTGATAGCTTTTTTATAATATACCTTAGCTTCTGCTGATGCTAAAATTGTAGCAGGAGTAATTTTAGGTTTGGCCTGATTCTTTCTTGGTTTAGTTTTTTTCTTCATTTGTAATGATAATTTATGCTATTAATATTCAAACAATCTATCGTAGGAAAAATAGTATGTTCCTCTTTGAGCGCAAAAGTACTAAAAAAATCTCATAAATACATCATTTTCAAGAAAAAAACACAAAAAAAATTTTAAAACCGCTTACAGATAGCTCTTATCTTTATCTATATCAACAAAGACAAGAACTCTGTATGAATTTCTTGCGTTTTTACGCTATCAAGACATTTTGGTGGAGTAACAAAAACGGATTGAGGGAAAAAACAATATCAAGACTATATCGTATCCCCGCCGGGAATCGAACCCGGATCAGCAGTTTAGGAAACTGCTGTTCTATCCATTGAACTACAGGGACAATGTAAGCGGAGACAAAATTACAAAAATTGTTTGTAACAGCAATCTTGTTTTTGTTTTATCATTTTTAAATCTTATATTTGTATCAACATTAATAATATTAAACAATGAAACGCATAGTATTATGTCTTTTGACGACTTTCTCGATCCTCGTGACTAATCACGCAATGGCCCAAACATTCAGTAATCCTATCATTGCCACCGATGCGCCTGACCCCAGCGTCATCAAAGCAGACGATGGCATGTTTTATCTTTTCTCCACGAGCAACCGCATTTTCAAAAGTGCCGACATGGTGCATTGGACTCGAATACAAGACTGTTTCACGCCAAAAGGCAGGCCTACTTTTGTTCCCGGGGTTAAAAATCTATGGGCACCGGATATTAACAAAATAGGTAAACGATATGTTCTTTACTTTGCTATGTCAAAGTGGGGCGGAGAAGACAGTTGTGGCATCGGCGTCGCCACAAGTAAGAATATTGAAGGGCCATACACTTGTATCAACGGAAACGGAAAACTTTTCCGCAGTTTTGAAATAGGCGTACGCAACAGCATTGACCCGTTTTACATCAAAGATCATGGCAAGAACTATCTCATATGGGGAAGTTTTCATGGCATTTATGCTATCCAACTGAGCAAGGACGGCTTATCACTAATGCAAGACAGCAAGCCTTTCAAAATCGCCGGCAATGCTTATGAGGGCAGTTATATCTACAAACACAAAGGTTACTATTATTTTTTCGGCTCAATAGGCTCTTGTTGTGCTGGAGCAAAAAGCACATATACTACGGTCGTAGCACGAAGCAAAAAGCTGCTGGGTCCTTATGTAGACCGGAAGGGGCAGCCGTTATTGGGAAATCATCATGAGATACTCATCCGAGGCAACTCCGAGTGGGCAGGCACAGGGCATAATGGAGAACTCATCAAAGACAAGAAAGGCAGAACATGGATGCCATACCATGCTTATAGCATAAAACATCCGGAGAAAGGGCGTATGGTACTTCTGGACCAGATAAAATGGGGTGAAGACGGATGGCCGTACGCAGACAATGCCGAACCTGCCGCAACATCAGAACAACCTATTTTTTAATCTTAACATATAATGATATGATTTTGACAACAACTCCAAACATTGAAGGACAACCTGTAAAAGAGTATTTAGGAATAGTCACAGGTGAGACCATTATCGGCGCAAACTTTGTAAAAGATTTTTTTGCCAGTGTCCGCGACTTTGTAGGCGGACGTTCTGGAAGTTATGAGAAAGTCTTGATTGAGGCAAAAAAAACGGCCATGCGAGAGATGACAGAACGGGCAGAAGAAATGGGAGCCAATGCCATTATCGGCATAGACATCGACTACGAAACAGTCGGGAAAAACGGTGGAATGCTCATGGCAGCTACCAGCGGGACAGCCGTTGTCATTTGAATCACCGACTAGTTATCTCTGCTCCAACGGCATAGCAATATGGCGACAATACGCTGTATGAATACAACATCCTAAATGCAGGTGCACCGTCATATGTGGAGAAACGGATTCCGCTGTATGTTTAACAGTATTTTCCTTCAAGGGAAAAAGTTTTACCACAATCATCTTCAAGAGAATAATTGCCAAGAGGCAAAAGAAGATTATGTCTATTATCACCATCACGAACAATTATGAAAACTTCACGCAGAGACTTTCTGAAAAAAAGCTTAGCAACATCGCTATTTCTGGCTACAGAACACATCGGTCCAGAGCAAGCTTTTGCGCACAAGCAAACAGCACAAAGCATAGAGAAAGGAGTGGGCTATACCACCATCAACAGTATCAACGACAATAAAGTGGAAATTTATTCCCAGGACATCACCCGAACTATAAAGTTATTTCTTATTGCCGACACGCACCTATGGATGAGCGACAGCAGGGAGGACCCGTATCGCCAGTACAGTGCGCGCATGGCAAAAGCCTATAATAAAACAAAGCATTTCCAGACTCTTGCTTCAACCAATCCCAAAGAACAGTTTGAAAAGACATTGGAGAAAGTCAAGGAAAGCCGCCCTGACGGATTGTTTCTATTAGGGGACATTTTCAGCTATCCCTCCGAGGCAGCCATCGAATGGGCTAAGACACAACTTGATCAGACGGGTATAAACTATTATTATATCAGCGGCAATCACGACTGGCACTATGAAGGCCTGCCAAATTCAGAAATAGAATTAAGGGCAGAGTGGACGCACAAGCGGTTACTGCCACTCTACCGTGGGCAAAATCCGCTGATTTATGATGTTGACATAAGCGGACTGCACATTGTCATGCTTGATAACTCCACTTATGAAATATTACCCGAGCAACTTGAGTTCTTCCGGAAAATACTTCGTAAAAACAAACCTACATTACTGATGTCACACTGTCCTTTTTATGCCCCCGGGTTTCCCGTTTCATATGGATGCGGCCATCCCGAATGGAATGCGGCATCAGACAAGATCTACAAAATTGAACGCCGGCAGCAATGGCCCGTCGAAGGCCATAAACCAGAAACCTATGCCTTCTGGAATGAAGTTGCTAACGGGTGCCAAAAGCATCACTTGCTGGCAACTTTTTCAGGACATGTGCACAGGCAGACTACCAGTATCGTGAATAAATGGACACAGTTCACTATCAAGCCAAACTACTCAGGCGCTTACTTGGAAATCACTTTAAAACCTTTTTAAAATATGACCGAAAATGATTGATTTTATTTTACTAAAACTGAGATACAACAACACACGACACATTCTCCTGGCTTTCCTATTATCGTTTGCGATGTCACCTGTCATCACGCAGTCAATGCCATATTGTACTAAACACGCCCGCATGGACCGTAGTCGCATCAATATTGGTGTTTATCATCTGCAACCCTATGCCACAGACGAGCCGCATATCCGCGACCTCAAAGACTGCGGTATTGATTTTGTCCTATGCATGCGTGATGAACGTCCTGCTCTTGACTTACTTTATAAATATGGTGTCGGAGCTATCCTCTATGACGTATTGCCTCAATGGTGGCCCAAACAGAAGAAAAACGGACAGATGAAAAACATTTATCCGATGGAAATGTATATCAAAGCTGCAAAAAAATGGAAAGACCATCCTGCCGTATGGGCCATGGATCTTGGCGATGAACCTTCCGCCCTTGATTTCGCACACTGCGCAGACGTTATGCGTAAAATGGAGGAACAACTGGCCAACCAGTTCATATACCTTTGCCTCTATCCCAATTACGCCTCAGTCACAGAAAACACCACCAACCAGGCCCTCAGTCAGTTGGGCACCAGTACCTATGCAGAGCATATAAAAGAATATTGCAGACTTATTCCAGCAGATTATCTCTGTTATGACTATTATGTCTATTCCTCTAAAACCAATGCTAACAAGGTGCCTAAATATTTTGAAAATCTGCAAGTCACTGCCGATGCTTGTACTGCAACTAACCGAAGCCTGTGGATTACTCTGCAAGTCAACTCCAAACTGCCTGAACTGTGGATAAGCCTCAATCAACTGCGTTATCAGGCCTACACCTCCATGGCCTTCGGTGCAGAAAATATTATATGGGCATGCTACACAGGAGGATGGTGGACCAATCAGGTAATAGACTCTGCTGGCAACAAGACAGAGCAGTACCCCAAACTTCAGCAAGTCAATAAAGAGATACACGCTTTGAGTCCGGTCTATATGAAATATCGCCGCGCCAGCACCTCCTTTGTCGGTTTTGACAATACGCCATGGCTCAAAGGTTCCGGCATCCCATCTGCAGCAGAACACAACGACGGCGTATTTGCCCATTTGCATGCCACCGACCACTCTCCGCTCGTCATCGGAAGTATGCTATCACGCAATGCCGATGGCACCCACGCTGTATTTATCTGCTCGGCAGACGACCCAAACGACAAGGCTCCATGTAAACACACACTTCACTTTACTGTAGCTCCCGGTAAAAGACTCAAAGCACATAGCGGAGAAGGAGAAGTACCCGTACGTCAAATCGACACAGACACCTACAGCATCACTATTCAGTCTTGTCAAGGCATCCTCATCGAGGCAATTTAGAATAACTGATTTCATCAGCTGTGACTTCACGGTTCGCCTGCGAGTACATCATTACGACATAAGAGTTAAGCTCATCAGAGCACATTACCGGCCAGCCGGATGAATTGATCATATCTGTCAATCAGATTGAAATCACATTCATCCGGCCTTTTCCTTTAAGCATACTATATATTATATTACACGAAGAAAGGAGCCTTCTCTGCCTGCGGGATTTTTTATGTCATTGTCCCTGTTCTGCCCTGAAGTCTCTGTCGATATATTCTCCATTCCATAGGATGGAACGGAGGTTCTGCCGCATGGAATATAAGTTCCATCGGGTGGAACGTAGATTCCAGCCTTTGGAATTGAAAACTTGTCGGGTTGAAGTGATACTTTACTCCTGAAAAATCAAAAATATAATCATCATTAAATGCTTCCAACGGACTGTAAAAACGCGGAAATATTGTAATTTTGAAGTTGATTTGTCACAGGCAAGTCTAAATTCAGACTTCGGACAATATCACTAATTTAAATTAAACCATTCAATCACAACAATTATGAAACAATTTTTCATTTTACTTACTTTTATTATGGGTGTCGGCGCATACGCCCAGAATTTTCACAAAAATCCGTGTATCGCCCATCGTGGCGCATGGAAAAATACTGGCGTCCCTGAAAACACGATGGCATCGTTCCAGAAAGCAGCTGAAATGGGCTGCCATGGCAGTGAATTTGACGTATGGTTTACTGCGGAAGACTCTCTCATTGTCTATCATGACGCTCGCCGTAACGGCAAACTCATAGAGGAAACGCCATTTGCGGAATTACGTGCACAACATTTGGCAGATGGCACCAAAATACCCACTTTGGGAGAATTTCTTGATTATGTCAGCCAATTCAAACGCACCAAAATGATTATTGACGTGAAAACATTCGTCAAAGACAAGCCCCGCACTGTCCAACTGGCTAAAGCTATCCACAAGATGGTCCGTGACCGCTGTTTGCAAAAACGTGTTGAATATCTGTTCGGCTATCTGCCTGCAATAGAAGCTTTATCGCCCATCACAGATATTCCCATGGCTTATCTCGGCTCATATAAAAAAGATTTGCCCGAATGCAGCCCTGAAAGCGTAAGACAAAAAGGGCTGAAATGTTTGGATTATCAAGACCAACAGTATAAAAAACATCCCGAGTGGCTGCCGGAATTTAAGAAAATGGGAGTACACTTAAATGTCTGGACAGTAAACGATGATGCAGAAATTGACAATTTCCTTAGTCAGGGATTCAACTATATCACAACAAACGAACCTGAAAAAGTTTTGAAAATCTATAAGGATAACAAGAAACGCTATAAACGTGCACTCAAAAATTAGTTTATAAACCGCAACTATAGTTTTAGAACTCCACTTTGGCATCTAACCCGAAATGGAGCGATTATGATGTAAAAAATTGCATAACCAGGCAAGACCCCATGATTAGCATAGGCCTCGATATCGGCTCAACAACCATTAAGGCAATAGCACTTGATGAAAAGCATAACATAGTTTTTGCGAAATACGAGCGACACAACGCTCAAATTCGTGAAAAAATACTGTTATTCTTAGAAAACATACAAGAATGCCATCATCCAGACTATGTGAAACTTACAATTACAGGCTCTATCGGAATGGGATTTGCCGAAAATTACGGATACCCCTTTATACAAGAAGTAGTCGCTGCCACAAAATATGTCGCGGGACGACATCCCGAGGTGAAGACCATGATAGACATCGGTGGAGAAGACGCAAAAGTCGTTTTTTTCAGAGAGAACGAAGCTACTGACCTACGAATGAATGGCAATTGCGCCGGTGGAACCGGATCTTTTATAGATCAGATGGCAATACTGCTTGGTATAAGCAACAATGAACTAAACGACTTAGCATTACAAGCAAAAAGAATTTACCCTATTGCATCACGATGTGGTGTCTTCTGCAAGACTGACATACAAAACCTAATTGCAAAAAACATCGATTCTACCGATATCTCCGCCTCAATCTTCCATGCTGTAGCAGTACAAACAGTAATGACTCTCAGTCATGGATGCGAGATAACTCCTCCCATTATGTTCTGTGGAGGTCCACTGACTTTCCTTCCAGCCTTGCGAAATGCATTCAAAACATATTTACAAATAAACGACGACGATATCGTTCTGACAGAGAATAGTCACTTGATTCCAGCTTGGGGAGCAGCCCTATATGGACTTCAAACAAAAGAACCGCCTGCAGAGCTACATAATGTCATAACGATATTCAAGACAGAAAACCACTTCAAATATACTGGAGCAAAAAATTTACAACCTTTATTCAACAGCAAAGAACAACTGGAATCCTGGAAAGAGGACAAACAGATTCATAAAGTCAAAACTGCCGAATTCATCGAAGGAAGGCAAGAAGTATTCTTAGGCATTGACTCCGGCAGCACAACGACAAAAATCATCGTTATAACCGAAAAAAAAGAAGTACTGTTTAATTATTACCGGTCCAACAATGGCAATCCCATCAACACCGTAAGAGAAGGACTAAAGGAACTGCAGCAAAAGTGCTTGAAACATCACACACAACTCGTCATTAAAGGAAGCTGCTCCACAGGTTATGGCGAAGAACTTATCAAGACTGCCTTCCATTTAGGAGACGGAGTTATTGAGACCATCGCACACTTCTTAGCAGCTAAAACAATCGTCAAAGACGTCAGTTTCATTTTAGACATTGGCGGACAAGACATGAAAGCCATTTTCGTTAATAACGGTGTAATCAACCATATTGAAATCAATGAGGCATGTTCATCTGGCTGTGGTACATTTATAGAAACTTTTGCAAAAAATCTCGGTTTCACCAACGAAAAATTTGCAGAAGAAGCATGTACCGCTATACACCCATGCGATTTAGGAACTCGGTGCACTGTTTTCATGAACAGCAAAGTCAAGCAAGTTCTACGAGAAGGTGCCAGTGTCGGCGACATAGCTTCGGGGCTATCGTATTCTGTTATCAATAACTGTCTTTATAAAGTTCTAAAGATAAAAAACTACGATGAACTCGGAGAAAATATTGTAGTTCAAGGTGGGACAATGCATAATGACGCCGTATGTCGCGCATTGGAAATACTCACACAGAAAACAGTCTACCGAAGTGATTGCCCTGAACTCATGGGAGCATATGGTGCTGCATTATACGCCATTGCGCATAGCCACACGAAATTGACGTTGAAAGATGTTCTGGAAAACGCACAATATCAGACACGTGTCATCCAATGTAAGGGATGCGAAAACCAATGTTTGGTCAATAAATATACCTTCCCACATAATCAGATTTATTATTCCGGAAACAAATGTGAGAAAGTATTCAATAACAAGGGGAAAACTCATAACGTAGGGGTAAATCTCTGTGAAGAGAAAAACAAACTGTTATTTGGACGCTCGTATGAAGCCAATCTCAATGCCACGCTAAGGATAGGCATTCCACGAGTACTGAACATGTACGAAGAATATCCTTTTTGGCATACACTTTTTTCCCACTGTGGTATACAAGTTATCCTTAGCGATGCCTCCAATTACCAACTATACGAAAAAGGAGTTAAATATGTGATGTCTGATAATATCTGTTTCCCGGCAAAACTTTGTCACAGCCACATCTTAAATCTTATAGACAAAAAAGTTGACCGAATATTCTTTCCATATGTAATTTTTGAGAAGAAGGATGTAGGGCAAAATTCTTATAATTGCCCGATTGTATCGGGATATTCGGATGTCCTGCGCAACTCCATGAACATAACAATACCATTGGACGCTCCAGCCATCACTTTCAAAGACAATCATGCCCTTTTGAAGGAATGCATTGGTTATCTATCCTCAATAGAAATAAACGAAAAAATTGCTGTCGCAGCATTCTATAAAGCGTTGGATGCTCAAAAAGAGTTTGAAGACAACATTGCCCAAATCAACAGGCAAGTATTTGAGAAAAACAATCAAAAAGGGAAACTCGTCATTTTGCTTGCAGGACGTCCATATCATACAGACCCGCTCATCCAGCATAAAATAGCTGATATGATTAGTGCCTTGGGAGTTGACGTAATCACCGAAGACATCGTCAGAAATGAGGCTATTGACATCTCCGACTTGCATTTCGTATCACAATGGTCTTATCCCGAGCACATACTTAAAGCTGCAAAATGGGCCGCCCAACAAGGACGACATGTGCAATTTGTGGAATTGACATCTTTTGGATGCGGTCCTGACGCCTTTATGCTGGACGAGATACATGCCCTGTTAAAAAGGCATAACAAAGCTCTCACACAACTGAAAGTTGATGACGTGTGCAATATCGGCTCATTAAACTTGCGCGTACGATCTGTTGTAGATAGTCTCAGATTGCACTTCAGTCAAAAAGAGGATGGCAAAGCACAACCCTTTGTAACAACACAAATATATAGTAGTAAGGAATACCAAAAAAGAAAAAAGATTTTAGTTCCCTACTTCACGCCCTTCATTTCACCGCTAATACCAGCGTTTATGAAGCTCTCTGGGTACGACTTTGATGTATTACCGATGAGTAATAAGGATTCGGGAGACATAGGGCTGAAATATGCCAACAACGAGATTTGTTATCCTGCCACATTGATTATTGGAGACCTCATTAAAGCCCTTACCTCTGGATGCTATGACCCTGAGACTACAGCTGTTGCTATTACACAAACAGGCGGACAATGTCGTGCGACAAACTATATTTCATTAATAAAAAAAGCCTTGGTTGATGCCGGATTTAAGAACGTACCTGTCATTTCTTTATCTTTCAGCAATTACTGCGATCAGCCTGGCTTCCAATTCAAATGGAAAAAAATAATTAATATCGCCATATCCTCTATTTTGTTCTCAGACGCTCTGGCAAAAATGTATTATGCTGCCCTGCCGAGAGAGAAAGAGCGTGGACTGGCGACACAAATTAAAAACCATTATTTAGACCTTGCTAAAACATATATTGAAAAAAATCAAAACAAGGCTCTTAGCCGTTGTCTCAAGGATGCTGCAAAGGATTTTGATGCTATATGTATAGATAAAAACACAAAGAAAGTAGGCATCGTGGGCGAAATTTTCTTGAAATTCCACTTCTATGCTCAGCGAAACATTACAGAATGGCTCATTGAAAAAAACATCGAAATAGAGCCTCCGCTGCTCACACCATTCTTTCTACAGGCTTTTGTCAACATTGATATCAACCACGCCTCCCTCGTAGAACGCGCATCCATACCCCAATGGCTAAGACGCAGCATATATGGTTTAATTAAACACCGCATACAAAAATATGACAGCTATTGCTCTGCTTTCAGATATTATACACCATTTGCAGATATCTATGACATCGCTAAGGAAAGCACAGGTATCGTTTCACTCAATGCGCAATTCGGAGAAGGCTGGTTGCTTCCGGGAGAAGTTTCCATAATGGCGAAACATGGTATAAACCATGTTATCAGTTTACAGCCCTTCGGGTGTATTGCCAATCACATTATCTCAAAAGGAATAGAGAAAAAACTAAGGGATTGTTATCCGTCTCTGAAGTTTCTCACACTGGACTTCGACAGCGGTGTCAGTGATGTTAACATCGTAAACCGGATGCTCTTGTTCGCAAACGACTTACTTATTTCATGACAAGCACTTTTGTTGTTGCTGCCTTATTGCCTGAATCGTCATATCCGATAATATAATAGACACCAGACGCAGCACGTTTTCCTGTATTAGTCCGACAATTCCAGGTAAATGTACCACCGACAGAAGTTCCTTTGTATACTAACTGTCCACCAACTGTTACCACTTTAACCTCACAATCATATGTGAAGCCTGTCACAGTTACATTACCATTATATTCAGGACGTACAGGATTGGGATACGCTTTCAAATTATGCGCATTCAGGGTCGGTTCCGGATTAGTTGCATCCGACTTATAGGAGATCAAACCTGCTTCAGTTCCGAAGAACACTTCACCGCTTTCACCATTTATAGCAATAGAATACACAGTATTGGATAATAACGGAGAGTTTTCTTTTGTAAAATGATGAATTGTTGTAAGGCCGTCCGCACTTACCAAATACACTCCGTTTCCAGCCGTAGCAAACCACTTACGATTACCACCGTCAATAGCTATATCAGTAATTGCAACACCTGACAGAAGATAATCACCGTAATCTGTGCCATCATTACGCGGAACAATTATCTGTTCAAAATTAGTTGTTGCGTCAAAAAACGTCCGAGGGTCACGAATGATAAACGGTCCCTGGCTTGTTCCTATCCACATTATACCATCTTTATCTTCTACAACGCAATACACTTGATTAATATCATCAGCGCCGTCAAAATTAGATTGGAAACGATGCACATCATCACTTGTGTCATCAACCGTACCATTATAATTCAAGCAAAAGATTCCTGGTTTATGTTCGGATGTCTTGCGGCGATGATTAATCCATACCCATCCACGCGAGTCAAAATAGATATTATCAAACGTCGGATACCCTGCTATCTCCGGGAAATAATAACTCAACCATTGCCCGTCTGGCTTTATGATATGTAATACTGTATCCACCTGATTGTTCATAAACCACAAATTGCCCTCCTTGTCATATGTAACCGCAGTCGTCCAACCGTAAAACCTATAATTCTGACTGATTGTCTTCGGGCGAATGGTCATAATCGGACTGTTGTCACAATCATATAATCTCACGAACTTGCCGTCTTTATATTCATAGAGTCCGCAACATGCAGCCGAGATATAGTGATGGGTGTCATCATTGGGATCTTGAGCAATACCTGTCACATTAACAAAACGTCGGCCAATCTTGTCTCCGACCTCATCGTCCTCAAAATGTGTCCATCCGTTTTTGTCATAAGCCATGATTGTCGCAGGATTAAACAACGCGACATAATTTAAGCTACCACCTGCCACTAAAAGTCTGTTGTCTTTTGTGTATGACAGTTTGTAACATAAGTTCCTGACAGGCGCACTAACCTTTATCGGTTCGTCCTTTATTTGCAACACATCGTTTTCATTAGTAACATATTGTATGCCATCCTCAGGATGATTTGCCCAAAAAGATGTACCGTCCCAACTTGCCCAAATGTAGTCTGAATTCAAAGGATAAGACTTAAAAACGCCGTCAGCATCCATCGTCACAAACTCGGATGGACCACACAAAACTAATTTGTCTCCATTCGGATTAACAGAAACGTAATTACCCGATTTTAATGTTTGCAATGTCCCATCTGCTTCATCAAAACTATATAGGCCATCATTTTTGAATGCGTAGATATCTTCATTGAAATTTAACAACATGAAGTCCTGGCTACCCGTCAGAAGCTTCCAGTTATTTTTATCCAACAAATTTAATTTACGGAGTCCCGCGTACACGCCTTCCTCTGTCATCGCGAAAATGCAGTCTTCTGTACATGCAATACTCGTTACTTTTTTTCCTATGTCATACGTATTGGAAAACTCACATAACTCCATATTGACAACTACCACACCAAAATTTGTCGACAGGTATGCATTGTTTCCTACAACAGAAACATTGTTTACCGTTTTGTCTTGAACAGAACTATTTTTATATTGGGGTATATTGATTACTTTGTCATCGGTTTCAAGAATATCTATATTATAATTGGAATAAACTATTATGAAACGCGCCAAGTCTTTGTTGTACACAAAATACAAAATGTTAACATCGCTTAGTCCTGTTGATTCGGACATTGTATATATACCCTTCTCTGGAGTATAATAAAACACACTACCACTCGCCAGAGCATATATCCTATCATTTGCATATATACTTTTAGTCACATCATAATATGACATGTGTGCAGTCCACTCATTTGACGCCTGGATTTGCGTGCAAGCACACAATAATATCATCCATACCAACAAGTTTTTTCTCATTTTCTTTCTCTTAAATAATTCATCAATTTGCATACAGCTCTGGCACGGTGACTGATTTTATTCTTTACAGATACGCCCAGTTCTGCAAACGTCTTACCTGTGTCTTCCGGAATAAATACCGGATCATATCCAAATCCATCTGCCCCGCGACGCTCTGTGGCAATTTCGCCATCAACCACTCCTTCGAACAAATGAACTTCTCCTTTCTCTATTAACGCAATAATAGTGCGAAATCTTGCACGACGACTGTTTTTTTCTTTTAATTCGCTTAAAAGTTTGTCTGTATTGGCTTCTGTGTCATGCTGTTCTCCCGCATATCTTGCGGTATGAACACCTGGCGCACCATCTAATGCGTCAACTTCTAAGCCTGTGTCATCGGCAAAGCAATCGTAACCGTAATTTTCATAAATGAACTGTGCTTTTTGAAGAGCATTTCCCTCCAACGTATCTGCAGTTTCCGGGATATCAACATGACAATTAATGTCTGCCAGACTTAACACATCTATCCCCTGAGGCAACATTGCTCTTATCTCGGCTAATTTATGACTATTATTTGTCGCAAAAACTATTTTTGTCATTATTTAAACATTTATGATTTCAAGTGGCTGACCGCCTAATTCTGTCGCAGTATCTGAAAAAGAAGAATAATAACTGCCAACAACCAATGATGTTGCTGCCAGACACCACAAGTCTACCACTGCATCCTGCATCCCTGTCAGTGTGTTTCTTTGTAATTCTGCGTCCGTTGTTATCATCCTTTCCTTAAATATCTGGCGAAAATGGCGTTTTACAGACGCATCATCAGTGCATAGGAATATCTTAGCATCAGGATACTCTGCCAGATATTTGTCCATACGATGATGAAAGTCTGACAACGGACTATGCATGATAGCCTGTTTGTTATCTTTCCGACGAATATGAACGCCTAAGGTATGCTCAGCAAATAGTGATGTCACATTCGCTATGTTTTTCTGCAACTCCTCTTTGGGATAGAAGATTTTGCTAAGCTGACCGGAGTCATAATCACACAATGCGTAACATGTAGAAATGTACAACGCATCATATTTGTCACATAGTGTCTCTATCGGCATTTCCGAAGGATTATAACACTCAATCTGCTTATCATAATCCCGTGATCGACACAACTTCGGCAACCACAGGTTGCGTTTTGAAGCTATGCTGTTCTTACGCATACCTTCAGATAAGATGACATTTTCTTTTTGAAAAGGTAAAAACAAATCTTCCCATCGTGCATTACATTCCTTCGTTGCATGCCACACGATATGGACATTTTTCGTTTTCTCGTCTGCAATATGTAATGCAGACATGACCACTCTCATTCTGTTTGCCAAACCGCCTGTCGGTACTATTGTAATTCCTTTCTGCCTCACTTTCCTTTTATTCTGTCGAATCCGTTTCCGAAGACACCAACTACTTTGCTTTGAGATACAAAGGCATTGGGGTCTATGTTTTTAATCGCTCTGAAAATGTTTGTACTCTCTCTTCTACGCGCCATAACCATTAAGACCTTCATCTCATTTCTGGTGTACCAACCTTTAGCATCCAACAAGGTTACGCCACGCCCCAGCTCATTGATAGCTTTCGCAATAGCCTCATGATCTTGGGATATAATAAAGAACTGTACACTCTGCCTCATGCGGTTCATGACATAGTCAAGCATGGATGTTTCTATAATCATGGAAACATAGCCATAAAGCAATAATTCGATTTGATGAAACACCAAATAGCTTGAAGACGCTATCAATATATCACAGCACAGCAATATCGTTCCAAGACTAATATCTCTGAACTTGTTTATGCATGCCGCCAAAATGTCTGTACCACCGCTGCTGCCGTTATTCAGGAACACAATGCCAAGTCCTATACCCTCTATTGCCGCACCCATGACACATGCCATAAAGGACTGGTCACCTAATACCTTCGGCAACTCGCCATCTACCATCATAACATTTTGTGCCGCACCCATCAAGACCGTCATCACGCCTACGGCAAAAATCGTATTGAGCAAGAATTTAACGCCCAACAATTTCAGCGCAACACACAAAAGACAGATGTTGATAATCAAATATGTGTACTGCGGCGAGAAGGATATCGCATAATATACTATCGCAGATATACCTGCCACACCTCCAGGTGTAATATGGTACGGCAATTGAAAGCCCACATATCCTGTCACATATATGGCTATACCTATCGTTATGAAAAACCAGTCTTTTATCTGGTTCTTTAATATAGTATTGGTAGATAATTTATTTGGCATATTTTACTTCAGCACAATATTAACAATACGGTGAGGAACGACTATGATTTTTACTATCTGTTTCCCCTCAAGATGTTTCTTTGACTCTTCTGCCGCCAAGACAGCTTGTTCTATTTCTTCTTTTGTCGCTTCGGGGGCAAAGTCCATCGTAAAACGAGTCTTTCCGTTAAAAGAAATACCTAAGGTCTCGGTATCAACCTTGAGATATTGTTCATTCAATTCCGGCCATGCGGCATCACATACAGATGTTTTGTGTCCCAACATTTCCCACAACTCTTCTGCGAGGTGAGGGCAGAATGGTGCAATGAGTACAGTAAGTTGTTCTTTTATTTTACGGGAAGCTGACTTTAGTTTCACCAATTCGTTTACACATATCATGAATGCTGCGATTGACGTATTATAAGAGAATTCCTCTATATCGGTCGTCACTTTCTTAATTAATGTGTGCAACGCTTTCAGTTCTTCTTTTGAAGGGTCATTGTCTGTCGCGATGAGTTCGCCATCCTGCCCAACGAAGAAATTCCAGAATTTCTTTAAGAAACGGTAGCAGCCGTCTATGCCATTAGTATCCCACGGTTTACTCTGTTCTACCGGACCGAGGAACATTTCATATAGACGCAATGTGTCAGCTCCGAATTTTTCTATAATCATATCTGGATTAACAACATTGAACATTGACTTTGACATTTTCTCCACGGCCCAACCACATACATATTTACCATCATCATTCAGGATAAACTCTGCAGTGGCATATTCGGGTCTCCACTTCTTAAAGGCCTCAACGTCCAAGATATCAGCAGAAACGATATTGACATCCACATGAATAGGTGTGACGTCGTATTGGTCTTTTTTATCAAAAGACACAAAGGTATTCGTGTCTTTTATTCTATAGACAAAATTACTGCGACCTTGTATCATACCTTGATTTACCAATTTCTGGAACGGCTCCTCTGTGACACTGACACCTAAGTCAAATAAGAATTTGTTCCAGAAACGAGAATAAATCAGGTGTCCGGTAGCATGCTCTGAACCTCCGACATAAAGGTCTACGCTCTTCCAATATTGCACAGCCTCCGGTGAAACAAGCGCCTGACCATTGTGCGGGTCCATATAACGCAAGTAATATGCTGAAGAGCCTGCAAAACCTGGCATTGTATATAATTCTATGGGAAATACAGTCTTATCATCTATCTTACTGTTTTCAACAATCTTATTGTTCACCTCGTCCCATGCCCATACAGAAGCATGACCAAGAGGCGGCTCGCCCGTCTCTGTCGGTAGAAATTTCTCAACCTGGGGAAGTTGCACAGGCAGACACTCTTCTGGTATCATCTGTGGTATACCATGTTTGTAATATACCGGGAACGGCTCACCCCAGTAACGTTGACGTGAGAATATGGCATCACGCAAACGATAGTTGACCTTCACTCTTCCCAGTTGATGTGAGGTGACATACTCTTTTGTAGCAGCTATAGCCTCCTTGACACTCAACCCATTCAAAGTGAAATCCACATACGGCTTTGCACCCTGACGGGGTGAATTGACAACCGTACCTTCCTTGGCGTCATAACTTTCCTCACTGACATCTGCGCCTTCAATCAATGGAATAATCGGCAAGTTGAAATGCTTGGCAAACGCATAGTCACGCGAGTCATGAGCCGGCACTGCCATTATCGCACCCGTACCATAGCCGGCAAGGACATATTCTGAAATCCAAATCGGTATGCTTTCGCCTGTAAACGGATTGATTGCATACGAACCGGAGAACACTCCTGTAACCTTATGATCTATCATACGCTCACGCTCGGTGCGCCCTTTAACGTAAGCAATATATTTTTCAACTTCTTCCTTTTGCTCCGGAGTAGTTGTTGTCTGCACCAACTCGCTCTCTGGTGCCAGCACCATGAAAGTCACGCCAAAAATTGTATCAGCCCTGGTGGTAAAAATGGTAAACTTCTCATCCGTACCTGCTATCCGGAATTCCATTTCAGTACCTTCCGAACGGCCAATCCAATTTCTTTGGGTCTCTTTAATAGACTCACTCCAGTCTATCGTATCCAGTCCGTCCAAAAGCCTTTGAGAATATGCGCTCACACGCAGGCACCATTGCCGCATCTTCTTCTGCTCTACGGGATACCCACCTCTTACCGAGACGCCATCCACTACTTCATCATTTGCCAATACGGTTCCCAAGCCTGGACACCAGTTCACCATTGTCTCACCCAGAAAAGCTATGCGGTAATTCATCAGAGTGTCAGACTTCTGCTTGTCATCCATATTATTCCATTCCGTCGCAGTGAAGTCTATTTGCTCTGTTTGAGCCACATCAATGCCTATTGAACCTTTTTCCTCAAAACGACTGATAAGTTTTTCTATCGGCTGTGCCTTCTGGCACTTATTGCAGAAGAAACTATTGAACATTTTTTGAAACGCCCATTGGGTCCAGTGGTAATATTTAGGGTCACATGTGCGTACTTCCCTGTCCCAGTCAAAGCAGAAACCTATCTTGTCCAACTGTTCACGGTAACGGTCTATATTGGCAAACGTCGTTTTCTCGGGATGTTGTCCGGTCTGAATGGCATACTGCTCAGCTGGCAGACCATATGCATCATAGCCCATAGGATTCAACACATTGTATCCCTGCAGACGTTTTGCACGGGCATAAATATCGGAGGCAATATATCCCAACGGATGGCCCACGTGCAGTCCCGCCCCTGAAGGATACGGAAACATGTTAAGTACATAATACTTCGGCTTGCCGGTATCTTCTGTAACCTTGTATGTGTTGTGTTCCACCCAATAGCGTTGCCACTTCTTCTCAATAGCCTTAAAATTATATTCCATATGTTATTTTGATATTTTATGTATAGAAACAACTGCAAAGATACAATCTTTTTTTGGGAGACTGAACGGTTTTCTTTTGTTTTTAACGTATTCTGTGCTAACGCTTAAACGACTGGTAAATATTACTCTTTCATATCTATCATAATGACTAAATTATGTATTTTTGTAAATTATACACATAATACAGAACCGATAAAAGAGTATATCATCATGTTTAGGAGATTATTTATCATGTGGATCACGGCAGGATTGTACATATTATCTATCCCCTCTATACTCGCTCAGACAAGAGGAATCGGAATATATCCAGGCAATTCCGCTGAATGTTTTGCGCCCATTCTCGTAAAAGATCAACAAAAACGCAACATTGCATTATACCGAACTGCACGCAGTTCCTCCAGTCTGGATTACAACCTGACAGCCCAGTTGCTGACCGATGGTATCATCTCTCGTGACGAACCTCCTTTTATTGAGACATTCACACCATCAGGCCGGTTGTCGCGTGACATATGCGAGCATGCCATTGATGGTGGAAAATACACAAAAAACATCTTAATGGGTGACAGTGCCTTTTTAGAATATCGGCTACATCATTATCAATTAAAATTTCTGCGTGTAGAGGTTCAGTATGAAGTAATCTATGATGAACAAAAGGCTCATGGCGGTTGGCTGATGGAGATGTATACAAACGATAACAGCCATCCTCAAGTCACGGCATCAGGTATAAACCTGCCTGGCGTGCCCAAAAGCAAGAAAGCCCATAGTGATCCTAACAAGCAGACAGACCAACCGACGCAATCTGTTCGCAAGGGTTCATGCACGTTTACGTTACCCAGTATTGTCACGACCGACCGCATCCGTTTTACGTTTAATCTGCATGGAGCCTCTTATTGGTACGTTTATTCCGTCAGATTTTTTGACGAACATGGTGAATTAACCAATATCTTACCCTCCAGCCACTTTAGCAGTACATGGATGGCTTCATCCAATGAAAACCAATGGGTTAGTGTGGATCTTGGCACACAAGCCGCATTAGAACTGTTACATTTGCACTGGATACATCCCGCAAACAAAGGAGAAGTGCTGATTTCCAATAATGGACAAGAATGGAAGTCTGCCGGCCATCTACAAGGCAATCAGCCTGTAGAAACTATTCAAATAAACACTACCGGCCGCTTTGTACGCATCAATATGACACAAGACGACGGTAGCGGTTTTTATGGTTTGAGCGAGTTGGAGGTCATCGGTACAGGAGGCCTGCATACTATTCCGCATAAGCCAGAGAAAGTAACAGGTAACCGCATAAGCCTCAATGGCGGAGACTGGCGTTTGATGCGCCAATATAACGGCATGCCCGATGGCACACAACTGAGCCGCAAGGATATCAACACCTCAAAATGGATTATCGCCACCGTACCCGGTACCGTTCTGACTTCATACGTTAACGTTGGCGCCGTCCCTAATCCCAATATCAGCAACGACATGCTCCACATCTCTGAATCCTATTTTTGCAATACTCCTTTTTGGTATCGCCGAACATTCACAATACCTGCCGAGATGCAAGGAAGACGCATTTTCCTTCATCTCGACGGCATCAATTGGAAAGCCGGAATATTTCTTAACGGACAGCGTATCAAACAAACCTGTGGTGCCTTCATACGCAGCAAAGTTGACATTACCCAAATACTAAAAAAGGATATCAATGTTCTGGCAATTTGCATTGAGCCAAATGCTCATTTTGGTTCGGTCAAAGAGAAAAATTATCAACTTCCCGACCTCAACGGCGGAATACTCGGCTTGGATAATCCAACGTTTCACGCCTCTATCGGCTGGGACTGGAATGCTACAGTCAGAGGCCGCAACATGGGCATCTGGGACGATGTCTATCTTTCAGTTTCAGGTGACATAAGCCTCAGCGACCCTTTGATTACAACACACTTGGCATTGCCTGACACCATCGCCACGTTAACCCCGTCAGTTTTCCTTAAAAACAACACCGATTCTACCATTCAGGGCACATTGCATGGATGGATCGGAAACATCCGATTCGAAAAAACCGTTACACTGCATGGCCAAGAAGAAAGAGAAGAACACTTCTTGCCTGAAGATTTTTCACAATTATCCGGAGTGCGGATGCCCTTGTGGTGGCCAAACACCTACGGAACCCCCTATCTCCATCAGGCAGGCTTTAGTTTTGAACAAGAAAATATCTGTTCCGACTCTATCGGATTTATGGCAGGACTGAGACAGGTTGATTATAGGGACACAATGAGCCACCTGCGTATATTTATCAACGGAAAACGGTTTGTACCATTGGGAGGCAACTGGGGGTTTGGCGAGATGCAACTCAATTATCGCAGACGTGAATACGATGCTGCCGCCCGCTATCATCGTGAGCAAAATTTCACAATGATACGCAATTGGGTAGGCCAGACCGGTGACAAGGAGTTTTACGAAGCCTGCGACCGCTATGGTATTGTCGTATGGCAGGATTTCTGGCTTGCCAACCCAGCTGACGGACCTGACCCGGCAGACAATAAGATGTTTCTCGCAACTGCACTTGACTATTTGCGTCGCATACGACAGCATGCCTGTATAGGTATATACTGCGGACGCAACGAAGGATATCCGCCTCAATCTCTTAACAAGAGTCTAAATGAATATGTCGGTCAGATTCACCCAGGAATAACATACATCCCATCTTCAGCTGATGACGGAGTAAGCGGCCACGGTCCGTACAGGGCTTTGTCCCGTAAAGACTATTTCCGCCTGACAACACCTTTATTTCATACCGAACGCGGAATGCCTTGCGTGACAACTTACGAAAGTTTGTGCCGCATGATGTATCCGCAAGACCGGTGGCCTCAAGGCGACATCTGGGGCATACACGATTTCACGCAGCAAGGAGCCCAGCGATGCTCTACTTTCAATGACCTCGTTTATCAAACTTTCGGCAAAGCTGCCAACGCACGCCAATTTTGCGAGTGGGCGCAATGGATTAACTTTGACGGCTACCGCGCTATGTTCGAGAGCAATCACCAGACCCGTTCCGGTCTTCTGCTTTGGATGAGCCACCCTGCATGGCCCAGCCTCTCTTTCCAGACCTACGATTACTATTTGGAACCCACTGCAGCTTATTTTGCTTGCAAACTGGCCTGCGAACCGACGCACATACAATGGAATGCGCTGACAGACAGTGTACAAGTTGTGCATCGTTTTGACCACAGCCAGCAAAACGTAGAAGTAAAGGCTCAATTGTGTGACACAAACGGGAAGAACCTATGGGAACGCACAGAAAAGCTAAATCTGAAGCCCGACATGACACATAATTGTTTCACCGTGGAGTACCCGTCGTACCTGCCGGAAACCTTTATACTCTGCCTGCGACTGCATGACAGCAAAAATCATATCATTTCACAAAATAAATATGTCTGCAGTCGCAAAAACAGTGATTTAAGCTCCTTACGCCAAATCAGACCCGCACATCTGGACATTCACACCGACACAGCACCCGGACTTGCACATGTCACTATACGAAATACAGATAATATTGCCGCACTGATGATACGCCTCAATCTCAAACAAAAGAACGGTCAACAGGTTTTACCCGTCATCTACAGTGACAACTATTTTCATTTAATGCCGGGCGAAGAAAAACAGGTCACAATCCAATGGGATATCAATGATGCACAACATCGGCAGACAATCGTGGAGACAAATTGGTTTAATCAGGAACACGAATAATAGCGATGCTCCGTTAATTCCATCTGCCGGAACGTAAATTCCGGCAGATGGAACGTAGATTTCATGGCATGGAACATACATTCCACGGGATGGAACATAAAAATTTACGCAGTGGCCGGACCTGCCGCACGCGCTAATTCAGCATGAGTTCCGACTACATGAAAAAAATCCAGTCCGGTTTATCCGTTCACAAAAAAATATCGTACATTTGTAAAGACAATGAGCCCCTTAAGAGAAACCACACAGATATGGAAGAGCCTCTTTTTAATGCGCACAACAAAGACGAATATCCTCCCGCACATAGCGCAGAGCATATTTTGAACGGTACAATGGACAAAATGTTCCATTGCGGCAGAGCATTCTCTGCACATGTGGAACGGAAGAAATCAAAGTTGGACTATCATCTGCCTGCCCCGTTGACGGAAGAGCAGATAAAAGCTGTCGAAGACAAAGTCAATGAAATCATCGTGTCAGATTTACCTGTACAGATGGAGATAGCTGACAAGAGCAGTCTGGGTGAGCGCTTTGACCTCAGCCGTCTGCCCGATGACGCCTCGGAGAAAGTGCGCATCGTCCACATTGGAGACTATGACGAATGCCTGTGCGTGGGGCAACACGTGGAGCATACGGCTCAGATAGGACACTTCCGCATCAGCAGCACCCACTATCAGGATGGAGTCCAGCGTATCGTTTTCCGCCTGGATGAATAATTACAAACAATATATAACATGGACAGAAGACAATTTATAGGACAAGCTGCGGCCGGACTGGCTGCCATGAGTGTGGGGACAGGTTATGCCAAAGACAAAAAAACGAAAATCCCGCATCTCAAGTCAAAAAACTTTGAAGCACCAATGGGCGACATCCGCGCCATCTTCCTGCAACTGGGTAACAACATGTGGTGTGATTATCCTTCAATAATGATGGGAAAGACTCCGCAGGAAGCTTCAGAAACTATAACAAAAAAAGCCGACTTCAAACTCATTTGCAATGACAAGCTATGGAATGACGCCATTAACAAAATGGCGGAATTAGGAATAAATATGGTCGTCATTGACTTGGGTGAGGGCCTGTTTCTGCCGAGCCACCCCGAGCTGGCAATAGAAGGCACTTGGAGCATTGACAGAATGCAGGCAGAGATAGAGAGAATCAATAAACTGGGCATCGAAGTAGTACCCAAACTGAATTTCTCAACAACACACAACGGCTGGATGGGAGAATACACTCACATGATTTCCTCCAAACCATACTATCGCATGTGCGAGGATGTCATCAGCGATGTCATTGAAATTTTTAACCATCCACGGTTCTTCCACATCGGATATGACGAAGAAAACGCAATATCGCAAATCAACTGGGGTTATCAGTACATCTGCGCCCGTAAAGGCGAATTCTGGTGGAAAGACTTCCTGCACATCGTCAACACCATAGAAAAACACGGCGTCCGTCCTTGGATGTGGAGTGATTTCGGCTGGGAGCACGAGGAATTCTGCGACCGCTGTCCAAAGAGCGTACTGCAGCAAAATTGGTTCTACGACAGCCGAAACGGAGGATTCGACTTAAAAACCAATAAGACAAAAGACTTTACCCGCCTCGAGATGTTCCTCAAACTGGACAAGGCAGGTTTTGACCAAGTGCCTTGCGGTACCAACTGGGTAGGAAGCGTCCGCAAACAACTTAATATCGGCGCAGATGATGTCATGGGCAAACTCGTGAAATTCTGCCGCGAGAACATCTCCAAAGAACTTCTTAAAGGATTCATGCTCGCACCATGGGTACCGACAGAAGACACACCTGACTCAAGACACCAAATCATTAACGGCATAAAGATACTGGCAGATGCCGTAAAGTAAGTTCGTGGCGACAGACAAAAAAAACTTTGCAAAAAATTTGTTCACGTCCAAAAGATTAAGTAATTTTGCGCCCACTATTGACGAAATTTTATAAATAAAAAACATTAAAATATGATTATCGTACCGGTTAAAGAAGGCGAGAACATCGAAAGAGCGTTGAAGAAATTCAAGAGAAAGTATGAGAAAATTGGCGTTGTAAAAGAATTACGTGCGCGTCAGCAATTTGACAAACCTTCCGTAAAGAAACGCTTGGCCAAAGAACACGCCATCTACATACAGGCTCTCCATCGCAACGAAGAATAATTGCGAAACGCTTAAGGCTTTCTTTATATGTTCGGGTGCGAAAACAGCACTGATGAATATATGTTGGAAAACGATTTTCTTCATTATCTTAAAGCCGAAAGAAATTATTCCGACCTGACTATTGAAAGTTACAAGGAAAGTTTGAGCGAATTTTCTAAATTCATAGAAAAAGAAGGGAACAAAGTAGATTGGACGGCAATTCAAAGCGGTGACATCCGCGAATGGATTGTAAACTTGATGGATAAGCGAAGTGCGGCAACAACCGTGAATACACGATTGAGCGCACTTCGCTCTTTTTACCGTTTTCTGTATCTCAGGGGAAAAATCAACTACAACCCGACAGCGACAATAACAGGACCAAAAAAGAAAAAAACATTGCCTAAATTTGTCAGAGAGAGTCAAATGGACAAACTCCTAGACCAAATAAACTTCCCTGACAATTACCAAGGACAGAGAGACCATCTTATCCTGCAGACATTTTACTCAACAGGCATCCGTCTGGCAGAATTAGTAGGACTGAACGTAAACGATGTAGACTTTTCCGCACATACCCTGAAGGTAACCGGCAAACGCAATAAACAACGGATCATACCTCTCGGTCCAGAAATTGAGCATGAACTGAGAAACTATATAAACCGTCGCGCAACGGAAAATAAAAACATTGATAACGCTCTCTTTTTAAATAATGGTAAAAGAATATCAAGATTACAAGTAACAAAAATCGTAAAGAACAACTTAAGTTTAGTGACAACTGCGGAACACCTGAGCCCACACATACTGCGACATAGTTTCGCTACAGCAATGCTCAACAACGGTGCAGAAATAGAAGCCGTAAAAGAATTGCTTGGACACGCCAGCCTTGGAACCACACAAATTTACACACATACAACTTTTGAAGAACTGAAAAAAATATACACGCAAGCCCATCCGCGAGGAGGGAAAACGGGCCAACAAACAGATGGCAAAATAAAATAATCACTATAATCAACAAAAAAAACACAAAAAAAAATCTTTAATTCGGAATAAATGCCTAAATTTGCACCCGTTTCAGTTAATCTGAAATGGGAGCATCTTTGAGGAAAATCCTTATTTTAAGGATAAAATGGGTAGTTTCCAGAGCGGCCAAATGGGGCAGACTGTAAATCTGCTGGTTTTCACCTTCGGTGGTTCGAATCCATCACTACCCACGAAAATTGCGGAAGTAGCTCAGTTGATAGAGCACTAGCCTTCCAAGCTGGGGGTCGCGGGTTTGAGCCCCGTCTTCCGCTCAATTTTTGCTGTTATAGCTCAGTGGTAGAGCGCTTCCTTGGTAAGGAAGAGGTCCTGAGTTCAACTCTCAGTAACAGCTCAACTTTTAGGATTAAGAGAATTATTTTATAATTACAAACAATATTTAAAGAAGTAAGCTATGGCTAAAGAAAAATTTGAACGTACCAAACCCCATGTTAACATTGGTACAATCGGTCACGTTGACCACGGTAAGACTACTTTGACCGCTGCTATTTCCAAGGTGCTCCACGAGCGTCTCGGCACAGGCCAGGAAGTTAAGTCTTTTGATCAGATTGATAACGCTCCTGAGGAGAAAGAGCGTGGTATCACTATTAACACTGCTCACATTGAGTATGAAACATCAACTCGCCACTACGCACACGTAGACTGCCCGGGACACGCCGATTATGTAAAGAACATGGTTACTGGTGCTGCTCAGATGGACGGTGCTATCCTCGTAGTTGCTGCTACTGACGGTCCGATGCCTCAGACACGTGAGCACATCCTTCTCGCTCGTCAGGTAAACGTACCTCGCTTGGTTGTTTTCTTGAACAAGTGTGATATGGTTGAAGACGAAGAGATGTTGGAACTCGTAGAAATGGAAGTTAGCGAATTGCTCGCTGCTTACGATTTCGAAGATGAGACTCCTATCATCCGCGGTTCTGCACTTGGCGCTTTGAACGGTGTTAAGGAGTGGGAAGACAAAGTTATGGAATTGATGGACGCTTGCGACTCTTGGATTCAGGAGCCAAAACGTGACGTTGATAAACCTTTCTTGATGCCTGTTGAAGACGTATTCTCAATTACAGGTCGTGGTACTGTTGCTACTGGCCGTATCGAGACTGGTGTCGTAAAAGTAGGCGATGAAGTTCAGATTCTTGGTCTTGGCGAGGATAAGAAGTCAGTTGTAACTGGCGTCGAAATGTTCCGCAAGATTCTTGACGAAGGTGAAGCTGGTGACAACGTAGGTCTCCTCCTCCGCGGTATTGACAAGAAGGAAATCCGTCGTGGTATGGTAATCACTCACCCGGGTGTCATCACTCCTCACAAGAAATTCAAGGCTTCTATCTATGTATTGAAGAAAGAAGAAGGTGGCCGTCACACTGCATTCGGTAACCACTATCGTCCACAGTTCTATCTGCGTACAATGGACTGCACCGGTGAAATCACTTTACCAGCAGGTGTAGAAATGGTTATGCCAGGTGATAACGTAGAGATTAACGTTGAGTTGATTTACAACGTAGCATTGAACGTTGGTCTGCGTTTCGCTATCCGTGAAGGTGGTCGTACCGTAGGTTCTGGTCAGATTACAGAAATCTTAGATTAATACAACATAAACTTCTCATCCAAAAGATGAGGAGTTTTTACGGGAATAGCTCAGTTGGTAGAGCATCGGTCTCCAAAACCGAGGGTCGTGGGTTCGAGTCCTCCTTCCCGTGCTAATTCGAAATTGTGATGAAGAAAATAATAAATTATTGTAAAGATTCTTGGGAAGAATTGGCTCATAAAACTACATGGCCTACCCGTCAGGAGCTTACCCATAGTGCTTTGGTTGTTTTAGTTGCTTCCATAATCATCGCACTGATAGTGTTTGCAATGGACAAGGTCTTTCAGTTTGTGATGACATCTATTTATCCAAGCTAATTTGCGTAGAGAATGGCTGACAACGGAAATATAACCCCTAAGTGGTATGTTCTTCGCGCGATTAGCGGCAAGGAAGCTAAAGTGAAAGAATATATTGACGCTGAAATAGCGAATAAGTCTTTGGCTCCTTATGTGTCACAGGTGCTGATCCCGATGGAGAAAACTTTTCAGGTACGCAATGGTAAGCGCGTTGTAAAAGAGCGCAACTGCCTGCCTGGCTATGTACTTGTACAGGCTGTTATGGTGGGCGACATGGCGTTTAAGCTGAGAAATACTCCAAATGTGGTTGGTATCCTTGGCGGTATGGATAATCCGGTGCCATTGCAAGAAACGGAAGTCAATCGTCTCGTCGGCAGAGTTGAAGAAGTAGAGGGAGAAGGTATCGAAATACTGGAACCATACATCGTTGGCGAAGCTGTCAAGGTGACAGAAGGTCCTTTCAGAGGTTTTTCTGGAGTTATAGATGCTGTAAGTAACGAAAAGAAGAAACTGACTGTTATGGTAAAGGTCTTTGGACGTAACACTCCATTGGTCTTAGGTTTTATGCAGGTAGAAAAAGAATAGTGTAATGTTACGTACATTGTTCTGAATACAATTCAAAATTAAATAAATAAAAAAATGGCTAAAGAAGTTGCTGGAATAATCAAATTACAGATTAAAGGTGGAGCTGCAAACCCTTCACCTCCCGTAGGTCCTGCATTGGGTTCTAAGGGTCTGAATATTATGGATTTCTGCAAACAGTTCAATGCCCTGACTCAGTCAAAAGCAGGTAAAGTTTTGCCAGTAGTCATCACATACTACGCTGACAAGAGTTTCTCTTTTGTCGTAAAAACTTCACCTGTTGCTGTTCAATTGAAAGACGCAGCAAAAATCAAGAGTGGCTCTGCTGAACCTAACAGAAATAAGATTGCAAGTGTCACTTGGGATCAGGTCAAAGCAATCGCTGAAGACAAGATGCCTGATTTAAATTGCTTCACCATTGAAAGCGCAATGAAAATTGTCGCTGGTACAGCACGGAGTATGGGTATAACTGTAAAGGGAGAGTTTCCCGCCAATAATTAATCTTCAAAATTATGAGTAAACTTACAAAAAATCAAAAGTTAACTTCAGAGAAGATTGAAGCAGGAAAGGCTTATACCTTGAACGAGGCTACTGCGTTGTTGAAAGAAATAACAACAACAAAGTTTGATGCTTCAGTTGATATGGATGTCCGTTTGGGAGTCGATCCACGTAAAGCAAATCAGATGGTTCGCGGTGTTGTAGCTTTGCCTAATGGAACTGGTAAAGTTGTACGCGTATTGGTACTCTGTACTCCTGACAAGGAAGCAGAAGCTAAAGAAGCGGGCGCTGATTACGTTGGTCTTGACGAGTACATCGAAAAGATTAAAGGTGGATGGACTGATATTGACGTAGTTATTACTATGCCATCTGTTATGGGTAAGGTTGGTCCTTTAGGACGTGTTTTAGGTCCTCGCGGATTGATGCCTAATCCTAAAAGTGGTACTGTAACTATGGATGTTGCTAAAGCTGTAAACGATGTAAAAGGCGGTAAAATAGATTTCAAAGTAGACAAGACGGGTATCGTACACGCTTCCGTTGGAAGAATGTCCTTTACTCCTGAGCAGATTGCAGAGAATGCACGTGCTTTCCTTTCTACTATCATCAAACTGAAACCGTCAGCTGCTAAAGGAACATATCTTAAGAGTGTCTACATATCTTCTACAATGAGTAGAGGTATCAAGATTGATACGAAATCATTAGATGATGCTACAAAATAAATTGGAATCATGAAAAAAGAAGATAAAGGCATAATTATAGAAAAGCTTGGAACTTTACTAAAGGAGTATCCACACTTTTATTTAGTTGACTCAACTGGTCTTAATGCACAACAAACGAGTGACGTAAGAAGACTGTGCTTCAAGAATGAAATAAAGATGGTAACAGTGAAGAACACACTGTTGAAGAAAGCGCTGGAAAAAACCGGAACTGACTTCTCTCCAATATTTGATTCTTTGAAAGGTACAACCTCTGTTTTATTTACTCAAAAGGCAAATGTACCAGGACGTTTAATCAAAGACAACAGCAAATTCATTCTGAAAGGCTTCAAAGGAGCCTATGCAGAAGGCGGTTTCTATGACGCTACCCAGTTGGCTGATTGCGCAGCACTGAAGAGCAAAGAGGAACTCATCGCAGACGTTGTTGCTTTGCTCCAATCTCCGATCAAGAATGTTGTATCTGCTCTTCAATCGGGTGGGAACAATATTCATGGTGTATTAAAAACTTTGGCAGAACGTCCAGAGTAAAAACAAACCACATTAAAATAACAATTTAAATTAAAATAAAATGGCAGACGTAAAAGCTATTGCTGAAGAATTAGTTAATTTGACAGTTAAAGAAGTTAATGAACTTGTCAACGTATTGAAAGAAGATTATGGTATCGAACCTGCTGCTGCAGCTGTTGCTGTTGCTGCTGGTCCTGCTGCAGACGCTGCTGCAGGTGGTGCTGCTGAGGAAAAGACAGAATTTGACGTAATCCTCAAGGATGCTGGTGCAGCTAAACTGCAAGTTGTAAAGGCCGTTAAAGAAGCATGCGGACTTGGCTTGAAAGAAGCTAAATACTTAGTTGAAGCAGCTCCTAAGGCTGTTAAGGAGAAGGTATCTAAAGACGATGCTGAGGCACTGAAAGCTGCTATCGAAGCTGCAGGTGCTACTGTAGAAATCAAGTAATCTATACTTTAACTATAATAAGTTAAGGATCCTCTGGTAGGGGGTTCTTAACTTTTTTGTGTCTATAATTTTAAGCATATATAAAATGTCACAAGTAATTAACGGTAGAGTTAATTTCACATCTGTAAAAAATCCACTTCCTTATCCTGATTTTTTAGATGTGCAATTAAAGTCGTTTCGTGAATTTTTGCAATTGGACACTCCGCCCGAGTTAAGAAAAGGTAACGGACTATACAAAGTTTTCAGCGAAAATTTTCCAATTACAGACACACGAAACAACTTCGTTCTTGAATTTTTGGATTATTACATTGATCCTCCTCGTTACACAATAGAGGAATGTTTGGTAAAAGGTCTGACATACAGTGCCTACCTTAAGGCTAAATTGAAATTATACTGCACAGATCCTGACCATGAGGATTTCTCTACTCAGGTTCAAGATGTATATTTGGGTCAAATCCCATATATGACAAATAGCGGTACGTTTATCATCAATGGTGCAGAACGTGTCGTTGTTTCTCAATTACATCGTTCTCCGGGTGTATTCTTCGGTTCATCTGTACATGCAAATGGAACACAACTGTATTCTGCCCGTGTTATACCTTTTAAAGGCTCATGGATAGAATTTGCAACAGACATCAATAATGTCATGTATGCATATATTGATCGCAAGAAAAAATTACCTGTGACAACATTACTCCGAGCTATTGGATTTGAAAGTGATAAGGATATTCTTGAGATATTTAATCTTGCAGAAGAAGTAAAAGTATCTAAAGCGGCACTTGACAAAATTATTAAGGATGCCGCAAAAGACAAATCTCATCAAACTAAGAAAGGAGAGGTTTATCGCCGTAAACTCGCAGGCCGCGTATTAAAAAGCTGGACTGAAGACTTTGTAGACGAAGACACTGGTGAGATTGTATCAATCGAACGTAATGAAGTATTTTTGGATCGTGAGACAGAATTAGACGAAGAAGCTGCAAAGAAAATTCTGGAAAGTGGTGCAAAGAAAATATTACTCCAGAACGAAGATGCAAGTATGAAAGAATTTGAAGTTATTTTCAATACTCTTCAAAAAGACTCCTGCAACTCCGAGAAAGAAGCAATTCTATACATCTATCGTCAATTAAGAAATGCCGACCCTGCTGATGACGCCAGTGCACGTGAGACAATTAACAGTTTGTTCTTCTCTGATCGCCGCTATGATTTAGGGGATGTAGGCCGTTATCGCATCAACAAAAAATTAGGTCTGACAACTGACCCTGATGTCAGAGTACTCACGAAAGAAGATATAATTGAAATTATAAAATATCTGATTAAACTTGTTAACTCAAAGGCTTCCGTCGATGACATTGACCATTTGAGCAATCGCCGTGTACGTACAGTCGGAGAACAACTAAGAAACCAATTCTCAGTAGGTTTGGCCCGTATGGCAAGAACCATACGAGAACGTATGAATGTACGCGACAATGAAGTCTTTACGCCTACAGATTTGATTAACGCAAAGACCGTCTCTTCTGTTATAAATTCTTTCTTTGGAGCAAATCCTTTAAGCCAATTCATGGATCAAACCAACCCATTGGCAGAGGTTACACACAAACGCCGTCTATCCGCTTTAGGTCCTGGTGGCTTAACACGTGAACGCGCAGGATTTGAAGTACGTGACGTACACTATACTCACTATGGCCGTTTGTGTCCTATTGAATCTCCTGAAGGTCCTAATATCGGTTTGATTTCTTCTTTGTGCGTTTATGCAAAAATAAGTTCGTTAGGATTTATTAACACACCTTATCGCGTAGTCAAAGACTCTAAGGTCAACATTAATAATGATGATGTCGTTTACTTGGCAGCAGAAGAAGAATCTAACAAAATTATCGCACAAGGAAATGCCCCGCTAAACGATGATGGCACATTTATTCGCAAGACTGTAAAATGCCGTCAAGACGCTGACTATCCAGTTGTAACTCCAGATCAGGTTGAATTAATGGATGTAGCCCCACAGCAGATAGCTTCTATAGCCGCAGCGTTGATTCCTTTCCTTGAACACGATGACGCACACCGTGCGCTGATGGGTTCCAACATGATGCGACAGGCTGTTCCTTTGATATCATGTGAAGTGCCTATCGTTGGAACCGGTATTGAGAAACAACTGTGCGAAGACTCTCGAACAATGATTATCGCAGAGGCTGACGGTGTTGTTGAATATGTTGACGCATCAAAGATTGTTATTCGTTACGATCGTACAGAAGAAGAAGAGTTCGTCAGCTTTGAAGACGCAGTAAAAGAATACAAACTGCCTAAATTCCGTCGTACAAATCAAAGTATGACAATTGACTTACGCCCGCTTTGCGTTAAGGGACAGCGCGTAAAGAAAAACGAGATTTTGACAGAAGGCTATGCAACTTCTAAAGGAGAATTAGCGTTAGGCAGGAATCTGCTTGTTGCTTATATGCCTTGGAAGGGATATAATTATGAAGATGCTATTGTCATCAATGAAAGACTGGTTCGTGAAGACATCCTGACCTCTGTTCATGTTGACGAGTTCTCTCTTGCAGTCCGCGAAACAAAGCGTGGAATGGAAGAGCTTACGGCAGACATTCCTAATGTTAGTGAAGAAGCCACAAAGAATCTGGATGAAAGCGGTATCGTTCGTATAGGTACTCGTATTGTACCTGGCGACATCCTTATCGGCAAGATTACACCTAAGGGCGAAAGCGATCCTTCACCTGAGGAGAAATTACTTCGCGCAATCTTCGGTGACCGTGCCGGTGACGTGAAAGATGCTTCTTTGAAGGCTACTCCCTCTCTATCAGGCGTTGTTATAGACAAATGTTTGTTCTCTAAAGCTGTTAAAACCCGTTCTTCGCGTGCAGCAGACAAAATAACGCTTCAGAAGATACAGGAGGATTTTGACAAGCAGGTAGAAAAACTGAAAAATATTCTTGTTGACAAATTGTTAATACTTACTAAGGATAAGACATCCGCTGGTGTAAAAAACAATTTGGGAGAAATAGCCATTGCTAAGGGTGCGAAATTCACGAAGACTCTGTTGAAGAATCTTGATTACACCTCTATTCAATTAAGCAAATGGACAAATGCGCCTCACAAGAACGAACTTATTTCAGAGCTGATACTTAATTATTTGAAGAAATATAATGAGTATGACGCTATACTAAAACGCAAGAACTACGCTATCACTATTGGTGACGATCTCCCGTCAGGTGTAGTACAGATGGCTAAAGTCTATATTGCGAAAAAACGTAAGATCGGCGTAGGCGATAAGATGGCTGGACGTCACGGAAACAAAGGTATTGTGTCTAAGATCGTGCGCTCAGAAGATATGCCTTTCTTGGAGGACGGAACACCTGTTGACATCGTACTGAATCCGCTTGGTGTGCCTTCACGTATGAATTTGGGACAGATTTTTGAAGCTGTACTGGGTTACGCAGGTTATAAAATGGGAACTAAATTTGCTACTCCTATTTTTGATGGTGCCTCTTTGGACGACCTTGAGCATTGGACAGAAAAAGCAGGTCTTCCTCATTTAGGCTTAACACAACTTTATGACGGAGCTACAGGTGAGCCTTTCGACCAGAAAGCAACAGTAGGTGTTACATATATGTTGAAATTAGGCCACATGGTTGAAGACAAGATGCACGCCCGTTCTATAGGCCCATACTCTTTGATTACGCAACAACCTCTTGGCGGTAAAGCACAGTTCGGAGGTCAACGTTTTGGAGAGATGGAGGTTTGGGCTCTTGAAGCCTTTGGTGCATCTCATGTACTTCAAGAAATGCTGACGATTAAGTCTGATGATGTTGTCGGCCGTGCTAAAGCTTATGAATCTATCGTTAAGGGCGATCCTCTTCCTGTCCCAGGTATTCCTGAGTCATTAAACGTTCTTCTTCATGAACTGAAGGGACTGGGGTTAAGTATTAGATTAGAATAACTCTTTACAATATAATAAAATGGCATTTAACAAAAAAGAGAATAAGTTAAAGAGTTCGTTTACAAAGATTGCTATCGGATTAGCTTCTCCAGAAGAAATCCTTCAGGAATCAAAAGGCGAGGTATTAAAACCCGAAACCATAAACTATCGTACATACAAGCCTGAGCGCGATGGTCTTTTCTGCGAACGCATATTTGGTCCTACCAAGGATTATGAATGTAATTGTGGAAAATACAAACGCATTCGTTACAAAGGCATCGTATGTGATCGTTGTGGTGTAGAGGTTACAGAGAAGAAAGTCCGCCGTGAACGTAGTGGACACATTACATTGGTTGTTCCAATTGTACACATATGGTATTTCCGTACCCTTCCCAATAAAATTGGTTATCTGTTAGGTCTTCCTACCAAAAAGTTAGACGCCGTCATATACTATGAGCGTTTCATCGTTCTTCAAGAAGGGTGTCTTGCCGGCAAGGAAGTACTTGAAGGTCGTGAGATTCATAAAAATGATCTCCTGACAGAAGAAGAGTATTTGGCCATCTTGGATCAGCTCCCAAAAGAAAATCAATATTTGGATGATACTGATCCTGAAAAGTTCGTTGCCAAGATGGGTGGCGAAGCAATATATGAGCTTTTGAGCAAATTGGATCTGGACGCATTGTCTTATGAATTGCGCGACAGAGCTCACAACGACACATCGCAACAGCGTAAAACAGAAGCGTTAAAACGCCTACAAGTCGTGGAGGCTTTCCGTGCTAGCAGAAATGTCAACAAGCCCGAGTGGATGGTGCTGAAGATAATACCCGTAACTCCACCCGACCTGCGTCCGTTGGTTCCACTGGATGGTGGCCGTTTCGCTACATCTGACTTGAATGATTTATATCGCAGAGTCCTCATCCGCAATAACCGCTTGAAGAGATTGATAGACATCAAGGCACCTGAGGTTATTTTACGTAACGAAAAACGTATGCTCCAAGAAGCTGTTGACAGTTTGTTTGACAACTCTCGCAAGAGCAGTTCCGTACGTTCAGAATCCAATAGACCTTTGAAATCTCTCTCCGATGCTCTAAAAGGTAAACAGGGACGTTTCCGTCAGAACTTGTTAGGTAAGCGTGTTGACTATTCTGCCCGTTCTGTGATCGTCGTAGGTCCTGAACTGAAGATGGGTGAATGCGGTCTTCCAAAACTTATGGCAGCAGAACTTTATAAGCCATTCGTGATTCGCCGACTGATTGAGCGCGGAATCGTAAAAACCGTCAAGAGCGCAAAGAAGATTATCGACCGCCGTGATCCTATTATCTGGGATATACTTGAATATGTTATGCGTGGTCATCCGGTATTACTGAACCGTGCTCCGACACTTCACAGACTGGGTATACAAGCCTTCCAGCCAAAAATGATTGAAGGTAAAGCTATTCAGTTGCACCCATTGGCATGTACACCATTCAACGCCGACTTCGATGGAGACCAAATGGCTGTTCACTTGCCTCTGAGCAACGAAGCCATTGTCGAAGCTCAGATACTAATGCTTCAGAGCCACAACATTCTTAACCCTGCTAATGGCGCGCCTGTGTCTGTTCCTTCTCAGGACATGGTTTTGGGTCTGTATTATATTACCAAATTCCGTCCTGGAGCGAAGGGCGAGGGTCTGACTTTCTATGGTCCTGAAGAAGCCATCATTGCTTACAATGAGAAGAAAGTCGACATCCATGCCATTGTGAAAGTTATGGTGAAGGACTTAGATGAAGAAGGCAATTACATAGAGCATCTTGTTGAGACTTCCGTAGGCCGTGTCATCGTTAATGAGATTACTCCTGACGAAATGGGTTATGTCAATACCGTCATTTCTAAGAAATCCCTGCGTGACATCATTACCAAAGCCATAAAACTTGTCGGCATGGCTCGTGCATGCGACTTCCTTGACGGCATCAAGAATTTAGGATACAAGATGTCTTACGAAGGTGGTCTGTCCTTCAATCTGGACGATATCATCATCCCGAAAGAGAAAGCTGAGATTGTGCAGAAAGGTCATGACGAGGTTGAACAAATCATGGCAAACTACAATATGGGATTCATAACAGATAATGAGCGCTACAATCAGGTTATTGACACATGGACTCATGTGAACTCAGAGCTTAAACGCCAAGTGATGAAACAGATGACGGAATCTGACCAAGGTTTCAACTCTGTATTCATGATGCTTGACTCAGGCGCCCGTGGTTCTGGTGACCAGATTGCGCAGTTAGCTGGTATGCGTGGCTTGATGGCAAAACCACAAAAAGCCGGTGCAGAAGGCCAGACAATTATTGAAAATCCTATTCTTTCCAACTTCAAGGAAGGTATGTCTGTACTTGAGTATTTTATTTCTACTCACGGTGCCCGTAAGGGTCTTGCCGATACCGCTTTGAAGACAGCCGATGCCGGTTATCTGACACGTCGTCTTGTTGATGTCGCTCACGACGTCATTATAAACGAAGAAGACTGTGGTACACTGCGCGGTTTGGAGTGTCGTGCATTGAAGGATGGTGACGAGGTCATCTCCTCTTTGGGCGAGCGTATTCTTGGACGCGTATCCGTACACGACGTTATTGATCCACTGACAGGTAACCTGCTTGTTGCCGCTGGTGAGGAGATAACCGAGCCTATCGCTAATGCCATTGAGGCCTCTCCGATAGAGAGCGTTGAGATCCGTTCAGTCCTGACTTGTGAAAGCAAACATGGCGTCTGTGTCAAATGTTATGGCCGCAACCTCGCAACCCATAAGATGGTACAAAAAGGTGAAGCTGTCGGTGTCATCGCCGCTCAATCAATCGGTGAACCTGGTACACAGTTGACATTGCGTACCTTCCACGCCGGCGGTGTGGCTGGTAATGCTGCAGCAAATGCCACTATCGTGGCTCACCATAAGACCAGACTGAAGTTTGAAGAACTGCGTGCTATCGAGGCTATGGAAGAAGACGGCACACCTATTCAAGTTGTAACCGGTCACTTGGTTACCGTAAGCCAGATAGACATCAATACCAATATTACATTATCTGTACAGGATGTACCTTACGGCTCCAAACTGTATGTGCATGACGGCGATATCGTTGAAGCCGGCACAGTCATTGCAAAATGGGATCCGTTCAACAACGTCATTGTAACAGCTCACGCAGGTAGAACCCACTTCAAGAACGTCATCGAAGGCGTTACATACAAACTTGAAGAAGACGAAGCTACAGGTATGCGCGAACTTATTGTTATTGAAGCAAAAGACCACAAGATTTCTCCGGATTGCGAAATCTTGGACGAGAAAGGCAATGTCATTCAGACTTACACATTCCCTATTGGCGGTCACATTGCTGTTAATGATAATACCGACATCAAAGCTGGTGATGTCATCGTCAAGATACCACGTAGCGTTGGTGGCATGGGTGATATCACTGGTGGTCTGCCACGCGTAACCGAACTCTTTGAGGCACGCAATCCGTCTAATCCTGCCATTGTCTCCGAAATTGATGGTAGAATTACCCTGGGCGGCATTAAGCGAGGCAACCGCGAAGTTATCGTTCAGTCTGTTGTCAAGCCCTCTAACCCAGAGCAAGCTGTCAAAGAGGGCAAAGTCCTCACAGACGAAGGCTACATCATTGTTGACGAAAAGCGTTATCTCATCCCGACGGGCCGTCAGGTTCTTGTGCAAAACGAAGATTTCGTCCGTGCAGGAACTCCGCTGTCCGATGGTGAGATTACTCCTGCAGATATTCTTGCTATCATGGGTCCGACCGCTGTACAAGAGTATATCGTAAACGAGGTACAAAACGTATATCGCCTGCAAGGTGTGAAGATTAACGACAAACATTTTGAAGTTATCGTCCGCCAGATGATGCGTAAGGTACGCATCGTTGACCCAGGTGACACCAACTTCCTCCCTGAAGATATGATTGACAAGGTTGACTTCCTTGCCGAGAATGACCGCATCTGGGGTAGAAAAGTTGTCGTTGACGCTGGTGAAAGTGAGGTTATGAAAGTAGGTATGATTGTCACTGCCCGTAAATTGCGTGACGAGAACTCTTACCTGAAACGCCATGACTTGAAGCCTGTCGTTGTCCGTGATGCATTGCCTGCAACATCTGTCCAGGTACTTCAGGGTATCACCCGCGCTGCATTGCAGACATCCAGCTTCATGTCAGCCGCTTCATTCCAGGAGACCACCAAGGTACTTAACGATGCAGCTATCCGCGGTCGTGTTGACTACCTTGAAGGTATGAAAGAAAATGTGATTACCGGTCACCTGATACCTGCAGGTACAGGCTTCCCTGAATTCCGCAATGTCATTGTCGGAAGCAAGGAAGAATATGAGCGTCAGTTGGAAGCAGACAATCTTGAAACTGAATTCAACGCAGAGGCTCAACCAGAGGAACCTGCAGAATTGTAAAAACTTAAGGTTTTATAATACAAGAAAGAAGGTTGCGTGAAAATTCGCAACCTTCTTTCTTTATAATTTGTTTTTTTCTATTTTGAAATTACTATCGTCTGAAGCGATTTTGGAGGCAGAGCCATCTTCACCGACTGTTTGTCAATTTGCAGGGACAAGTCCTTCTTGTCTGTTGCGGTATTCAGCATGACAATGATGATATTGCCGTCAGGATTCATGAAGGAACAAGCTCTGACATGTTCACTATAGCTACTCGTGCCGAGACGCACAGCACCCGGCTGAATAAACTTGCTGAAATGAGCCTGGGCATAATATAGCGGCTGAACCAGATAGCGGTTGTTTGCTTTGTCTACGATAACAGTCGCTTTGCCGCCCAGACGACCTTCACGATGATGCATAGGCCCTCCTTTGAGATCAAGTACCATGCTCCAGTCTATTGTGCCACTTACGTGATTATTGAAATCGCCAATCATTTCATAGACTTTAAACTGTAAATCCTCCCAGTCACTCCATGGAATGTTTTTACTGCCTATCGCAGGACCCGTACTGAACTCCGCGTTGATGATTTCCTTTTCAGGAAAACGCTCATGTGTCATTTGAAGTTCTTCAAAATGTCGCCCGCTGTACCAGTGCACAGATATTCCGTCTATCCGCTTCCGTGCTTTTTTGGTATCAAGCATACGCTCCATTCTGCTGAGCAAAGCATCTTTGTCATGGTCGTATATCATCATCTTAACATTCTTGAAGCCAGCCTTTTCAATCGCAGGTTTAAGATAATCGACGGCATAATCTTTCTCCTGCTCAGGCGTATATCGGCACGATTCATATGGAGCGCTGTAGTTCGGCTCGTTCTGGGGTGTAATATAAGTGATGTTCACCCCTTCACGCTTGTATGCCTGCAGATATTTAATGACATAGTTTGCCATTACGGGATAATACTCCCGCTTTAGTTCTCCGCCTCTCAATAAGCTATTATTCGTCTTCATCCATGCCGGAGGACTCCACGGTGAAGCGAGGATATTGATATCCTTGTTGTATGCCAACGCACGTTTCAGCACAGGCAGGATATATATGCGGTCAGAGTCAATACTAAAAGTGGAAAGTGTCTCATCCTTATCCCATACGTATGACACATCTCGTATTGAGAAGTCACACGACCCGATACTGACGCGCACTAAGTCAAAGCCTGCTCCTGATTGCTTGTCAAAAAGCAATTTTATCAACTCTTCCCGTTTATCTTGTGAAAGTTGCATAATGTTATAACAGGCAGCTTCCGTCAGTGCCGCTCCAACACCACGGTATGTCTGATAACGCATATCCGTGTGAATATTTACAAGTGTCTTTTTACTCTTTGCCTGAGTGTCCGCCATGTCCAAGCTTGTAATCTTTTGCATCTGGCGGGTTGTGTCCTTCTTACTTTGATAAATTGTAGCAGTTTTATACTGCGCTGAAAGATGCAGACAGACAAGAAACAGTGCTAAACTGGAAATTAATTGCCTCATATACTATAAATTTTATCAACTACAAAGATACATTTTTTTGTTATAATCAGAAGAAACAAATTTCCATCGTGATATGAGTATTTTTTTATCGCGATGAAAATAAATTTTTATCGCGATAAAATTTTTTCACTATCGAGGCTGATTTTTTCTACTATCCTTTAGGCTTTTCGCATAGTTCTCTACATCTCTCGGATGTGTGCTTTAACCCGCGCAACGGCGGTGGCGTTCACACTCAGAGCATCAGCGCCATTTTGCAACAATTGCTGCGTCAGCATGACATCAGATGCCGCCTCACCGCAGATGGAGATAGTGATGCCACGCACATGCGCTTCCTCCGTCACCAATTTTATGGCACGCATGACCGCCGGATGCGAGACGTTGTAATAGTTTCTGACCAGACCGTCATTTCTGTCTGCAGCCATGACATACTGCGTCAGGTCATTGGTCCCGATACTGAAAAACGCCACTTTCTCCGCAAGGATGGCCGCCGCCAGCACAGCTGCAGGGGTTTCTATCATGATGCCGATTTTGACATCCGGATTAAAACCGGTGCCCGTCTCTGTCAATTCTTGCCTGCACACCGCCATGAGGGCCAAAGTATCATCTATCTCGCCCGCATCACTCACAAAGGGCAACATTATACGGATGTCACCCGATACACTCGCTCTGAGAATGGCTTTGAGTTGCGTCTTGAAGATGTCTTTATGTGCCAGCAAGAAACGTATGCCACGCATCCCAAGGAAAGGATTATCCTCTTTTTCAAGATGTATATATGACGGACATTTGTCACCTCCGATGTCAAGCAACCTGATCGTCAGCGGCTTGTCACCACATAATTTAGCGGCTTCAAGATAAGCCTGATACTGTGTATCTTCATCAGGAAGAGAGGTCTTATCCATAAAGAGAAACTCGCTCCTGAAAAGCCCTATCCCATCTGCCCCGGCGGCAAGCGCAGCCTTGACATCATCAATGTCTCCTGCATTACCCATGACCGGAACAGCCTTGCCCGACATGGTGACAGCCTTTTCGTATGCATGCGCCTCTGCCACAGCCGAACTTTCGTTATGCGCTGTCAGCTCACTTTCAAACTGACGCCGGGTCTCCTCGTCGGGATTCACATAGACATATCCTCTGCCGGCATCGAGGAGAATATAGTCGCCGGTATTTATACTGTGCATACAGTCATTCACGCCCACTACAGAGGGAACGCCCTTATTGTTGGCTATAATACACACATGGCTCGTCCTGTTGCCCTTGGCGGTAACAATCCCGGAGAGTGCGCTGAAATCCAGATAAGATGTGTCTGAAGGCAGCAGCTCGTCTGCAACCAGAATACTTCCAGGCATCAGGTCCTCGTACTGATGCTGACTTAGGGAAAGCACATTGTTCCTGAGTTGTATGCAAATATCCTTGACATCGTCTGCCCGCGCCCGCAGATACTCATCGTCCATTTCCCTGAAGACGACTTGCAATGCCTCAGAGGTCGCATCAATAGCATCGGGGGCACTTAAGGCATCATCTTGAATATAGCCCTCTATTGTCTGTAACAACATAGGGTCATCTACCATCTCCGCATGGGCGGCAAAGATATCTGAAGTCGCCGACAGGGTCTGAAGGTGGTTACGGGTTTTGTCCATCGCCCGTGCGACAGCCTGCAATTCTTCCTCCGGTGTACCTTTACTGTATGTTGTGTCAGCTGATATATTACGGACCACATAAGCGTAACCCGTCGCCATACCGCTTGTCCCTATTCCCCGCAAAAGCATGATTACTCTTTGACAGACATGATAAATCCGGCAACGGCATTGACTGCATCCTCTTCACCGTTGCCCTCGGCTGAGATTGTAATCTCTGTGCCTTTTTTCAATCCCAACGACAGTATGCCGAGCATACTGTCAGCCCTGGCTTGACGACACGGAGTAGCAATATAGACAACTGCACCGAGCGATTTCGCCAATTTCACTAACTCACTGACAGGACGTGCATGCAGTCCGTTGGCAGCCTCTATTGTAAGCGTCTTACTTGTCATAGGTAAATATATCGTTATTTAAGAGCGTTATAAATGTCGTCAGTATTTGTCGTAACAAACAATTTCCGCAACAGTTCCTCATCTTCCAGTGATGCGCCAAGTTTTGCCAATATGTCCAGATGCGCGTCTCCCACGCCTGCTATACCGATGACGAGGTGAGCCCGTTCCTCGCCAAACGAAACGCCCTCGGGGTATTGCAGTACCACAATTCCCGAATGGAGGACCTTGCTCTTGGCTTCTGCCGTCCCGTGCGGAATGGCAATGCCCATTCCCATATAGGTCGTGGTCAAATTTTCTCTCTCTGCCATAGACTCGCCATAGCCAGCCGAAACATAACCGGCACGCTCAAGCATATCACCGGCCCTGCGTATAGCCGTTTCCTTGTTCTCCGGAGCCAGACCAAGCAGTATGTTGTCCTTCGTTAGCATAGGGATGGTTTCAGCCACTATTTCATCCGCCTCTCCGACCGGCTCTTTCTCCTGTTCCCTGATACGTTTCAGCAGGTTGTCTAATGCGGGGTCAGACAAGAAGTTGTCTATGACTATCAATTCCTTGTCAGGCATAAGCGAAGCGGCACGCTCCGCCAGAACTTTCTGACAAACTACCACAGAGGCATCATGGGGCACCCTGTCTATGGCACTGTTGGTACATATGATTTTGCCAAGGCTCTCCTTTATCAGCCTGCTTTTGAAACGGGTTGCACCCAGCGCACTGGAACCCATACCGGCATCACACGCAAATACAATCTTTTGTATCTTCCCCCTGACTATCTCCTGTTCCGTCAAATCAGTCTTTGTAGTCAGTTTGGCAAACCTGACGACAAACGAAGCAATGGCAAAAGAGATAATAAAAGATATCAGCACACCCGCAATGGTAACCAACGTGTATCCCTTAGGTGCCATTGTAATAAAGACTATAAAACTGCCCGGAGAAGCCGGAGCGACAAGGCCTGCACCCGTCAGAGAATAAAACAGCAATGCCGACGCACTTCCGCAGATTGTAGCGATGAGCAACAACGGCTGAGCCAGCACATACGGGAAAAATATCTCATGGATACCTCCGAAGAAGTGAATAACGGCAGCACCGGGCGCAGACTGCTTCGCCGCCCCCTGTCCAAACAACCATACCGCCATCAGGATACCCAGACCTGCACCCGGATTGGACTCTATCATGAAGACAACAGAGCGGCCAAATTCATTGACCTCCTGCACGCCTATAGGCGTACATATACCATGATTGACAGCATTGTTGAGAAACAACACCTTGGCAGGCTCCACAATGACAGACACCAAAGGCAGCAACCTGTGCGAAATGAGCACGGATACGCCGTCCTTCAGCCATCCGGTAACCCATTCGATGACATCGCCCACAACGAGATAGCCGATGACTGCAAGAATCATACCGATAATGCCGATAGAGAAATTATTGACCAGCATTTCAAAACCTGCTGATGTCTTTTCACCCAATTTCTTATCAAAGCTCTTGATACACCATGCACTGAATGGCCCCAGCATCATGGCTCCGATAAACATCGGTATGTCACTGCCGGCAACAACACCCGCTGTGGCAATCGCTCCAATCAGACCGCCACGGTGGCCATAAACGTTATAGCCCGCCGTGAAAGCTATCATCAGTGGAAGAAGATAGGTCATCATCGGTCCGCCTATCTTCGCCAATGTCTCATCAGGACACCATCCGGTAGGTATAAACAGGGCCGTAAGCAGTCCCCATGTGATGAATGCACCGATGTTTGGCATTACCATTGCACTCAACGTCCTGCCAAACTTCTGCACAGATTGTCTGAGAGTCATGACTCCGTGTTAGGATAATCCCACTATCTTGTTGTCCACAACGTCTATATGCAATGCCGCCGGTTCTTTGGGCAGACCGGGCATACGCATCATCTTGCCTGCAATGGCTACAATGAAGTGTGCGCCGCGATTGATGACTATGTCGCTGATAGTGAAATTAAAGTCTTTTGGGCACCCGTAAAGTTTCGGGTCGTCGGAGAATGAATACTGCGTCTTGGCGATGCACACAGGGAAGTCCCAATAGAATTTGTCAGACTGTATCTTCTTGAGCATTTCAAGCGCATTGTCCGTATAGGTAATCGTGCCTGCATGATAAATCTTGGAAACGACAGCATCAATACGCTCTTTGATGGTCTGTACCGGTTTTCCGTCTTTGATGGCAGTAGTATAAATGCCGTCCATACCGTCAGTACGAGAAGTTCTCTTCTCCAGCTCCTCGACAACGACGCGGGCTATCTCTTTTGCGCCCTCGCCACCTTTAAGGAAGCCGTTATTGATAACACAGCGTACACCCAGTTCTTTCTCGCAATGGTCTATCAGGCACTGTATTTCCTCATCGGTGTCGTTGGCATAACGATTGAACGCAACAATGATGTTTCTCTTCCATTGACGCAAGTTGTTGACATGCTGGTCAAGATTTTCAAAACCTTTCTTGAGACCTTCAATGTTTGGCTCTTTTATCTTGCTCTCCTCTACTCCGCCGTGCATCTTCAGACCGTTGCATGTCGCTACTACTACCACCAGGTCGGGCAAGCGGTTGAGCTGACGGCACTTGATGTCCAGAAATTTCTCTGCGCCCAGGTCAGCACCGAATCCTGCCTCTGTGATAACATAGTCACTGACAGAAAGGCCTGTCTTGGTCGCCAGTATGGAGTTACATCCATGGGCGATATTGGCAAACGGTCCGCCATGGATGATGACAGGCGTATTTTCTGTCGTCTGCACGAGGTTAGGCTGCAGCGCATCCTTCAACAATGCTACGATGCTGCCCGTAACGCCCAACTCCTTGCACAAAAATTCCGAACCGTCTTCACGGTAACCCAGCAAGATATTGTCGATACGGTTTCTGAGATCTTCCTCGCTTGTGGCAAGACAGAGTATCGCCATAATCTCCGAAGCCGGCGTGATATCAAAGCCTGAGGGCGCAGGGATGCCGTTGCCCGCTCCGCCGAGACCCGTCTCGATGACGCGCAAGTTACGGTCATTGACATCCATCACCCGGCGCCACAGGACAGTCTTCAAAGGTGCAATCTCTTTCCTGCGGTGGTAAAAATAATTATCCAGCATGGCTGATATCATATTGTTGGCAGAGGTGACAGCGTGGAAGTCACCCGTAAAGTGCAGATTAATTTTATCCATCGGGACAACCTGGGCATAGCCGCCGCCACACGCACCGCCTTTCATACCAAAACACGGCCCGAGGGAAGGTTCTCTCAGCACGGCAATGGCATTTTTGCCTATTTTGTTCAAACCGAGGGTCAGACCAATGCTTACAGTGGTTTTTCCGATACCTGCCTTTGTGGGGCTGATGGAAGTAACCAGGACAAGCCGGGATGACTTCATCTTTTCTTCATCAATATACTTCAAGGGAATCTTGGCAATGTAATGGCCGTAAGGCTCCAGGTCCTGACTCTTGATGTTGGCTTTAGCTGCGATAGTCTCTATGGGCTCTAAATGGCAGCTATTGGAAATCTCAATGTCTGTAAGCATTTTCTGTGATTTTTTAATTATTGATTATGTTTTCTTATTTATGACAAATTTACATAAAAAGATACATACGCCGGTATCAATAACCAAGAAAAAAGTGTATCCGCCAAAAACATGACAGATACACCCTTTACGTTATTCCGCAAATGTGCACAACAGGCTCTATTTCACCAGGATTTTCCGGCCGTCCCGAATATACATACGGCCCTTCTCAGGATGTCCGACAGGTCTGCCCTGGAGGTCATACCATCCCCCCTGGCGCTTGTGCTCCACCTTCACGTCGTGGATGCCTGCAGGCATCTGTTCCCTGATACC
>CACXEH010000037.1 GCA_902766625.1 uncultured Bacteroidales bacterium
TATTTTGAATATTATGCCGATGACTTCAGACCGTTTTATGAGAAGAGATATGAATATTTGGTTGATTACAACGAGGCTTTGCGGGAGTTGCTCTGTGGCTTGTTGAACATAGAGCCTAATGTGGCATTGACATCAACCTATGCCTCATATCCTTATGCCGAGGATTGCAGAGCGCTGTTTTCGCCTAAATCTAAAACGCAAGATATCCATTTTGCGCAGAAGCCCTATTACCAGGTCTTTGCACAGAAAAACGGCTTCCTGCCGGATTTAAGTATCGTTGATTTACTCTTTAATATGGGTCCGGAGTCCATCTACATACTCAAGCAAAGTTTTGTCACTCAATACGGGTGAAGTGCTGTAACCTAAAGGATATCCAAACATCAAGGCGGAGAGACCTTTGCCATCGTTGATAACGATAACTCTGGAGTGTGTGCTGCAGGTGTCTGGGAGGGGGCTGTTTTTTTTACCTCGATAAGACATTATTTTTATCGCGATAAAAATTTATTTTCTACGCGATGAAAATATCGCGGTATCGTGGTGACACGGAATTCAACCTCGAAGAGGACGGACTTCAAGTGGTTGTTGAAGGTCAAAATGACGGTCGGAATCTTTTATTTGGAATGGCCCTCTGTGATATATTTCCTGAGCGGGCTTTTATACACCCATTTAATAATACTTACTGGCATCAGTCTGAAACAGAGACGGCTGATGGGGTAGAGATATTTGAGCGTGAAGATGCCCGATGTACGGAAGACTCCCTTCATATAAATGCGGAATTCGTTCCATGCTTTTTTCTTGCTCCGACGTTGATATACGTTGTTGGCGCTACGGAAAAATAAGGTGATGTCAGGGATGTTGGCGATATGGTATCCATGCGTGATGGCATCAAACCATAGGGCTATGTCTTGACTGGTGCGGTAATGTTCGTTATAGCGTAAGCCTTCGTCAAAGATACGGCGGCGCATCATAACCGTGGGGTGAGCCAGTGGCGATGCTTTGTGTATCATGGCCAAAGCGTCGGAGTGGGTAAGCGGATATTGTCTGATGTTCAGACATTCGTGTTCATCGTCAAACTCTTGGATGCTTCCGCCTACGATGTCAATGTCGGGATGGCTTTTCAAATAGTCTGTTTGCAGTTGGAAGCGTGTGGGGGTTGAGCGGTCATCACTGTCCATACGGGCTATGACGTCGCCGCGCACGACCTCAAGCCCCTTGTTGAGTGAACAGGTCAGACCCAGGTTTGAAGTGTTCTGAATAAAGGTCATAGCATCACCGAGTGTTGATTTCCAGCGGGCAATGACTTCATCAAGAGGCGGTGGTACAGGACCGTCCTGAATCAATACAATCTGTTTGGGTTTGAGGGTTTGCTTCGTCCAAATACTGTCAAGAGCCTCGTCTAAGTGTTGAGGCGTTTCATTTTGATAAACAGATATGATAACAGATATGTTCATCGCCTTTTAATGAAGTCAAGATTAAAATGTTTGCCTAACTCAAAGTCGAAGGAGTCGGGATGATATTGGATAAATCCGCTCCAGGGATAAAATGTAATCTCACCAAAAAAGATTTTTCCCTTGATGTTATATAAGTCAATGCGCGCAAATGGAAATCCTGTAGCGAGCTGTTCGGCGACATCGCGCATCTCGTTGATGTTTGCTGGCAGCGCAGGCTCTTCTCCCGCGCTGAACGTAGGCCAGTCGGAACTGACATCGGACAGAAAATTAAAGTCTTTGTCCCAAAAACCTCTGCGGTGGTTGGAATAGCGGTCTTTGTCAATCCAAAGATACTTAAACTGTCCGTCGAAGCAAAGGAATTTGTAGTCGTCAATAGAACCGTCACTGTTTTCATCGCTTTCCAAGAGTTGCTCGACGATAACTTTGGATTGACGTGCGCCTTTGTAAGCCCATTCTCGCGATATGATATCATATCTCTTGTTTCGCCATGAATTGACTTCCTGCATGCATTTCTGGATGTTAAGTTTAGACTTGTCTCTGCAAATCAAAACATTCTTGCCGTCACCGCCGTCGGTGGTCTTGATGACAAATTGGCTGGGCAGTGTGTCAAATTGGATGAGAGAGGCGTTGTCGCAAATTTGGTATAGGGGTACAAGATATTTGTCGGTGCCGAGTTTGTCGGTGACATATTGTCTGACTAAATATTTATCAACACAGGGGAGCATATCTTTGTTCCTGTAAAAAGCCTTATAAGCTTGTATTGCTTCAGAATACCGCTTAGGGTGATATAGGTTCAATCTGCGATGCATCTTTATTGCATAATAGATGCGAAGGATAATTGTATCTGGTACAAACCATAATAATTTGGCAATGAAATATAATAGCTGCCTCTTCATCGTTTTCCTGATTGTGAGTTAATTGTTTTAGCCAAACGCAAGCCGTCGCGTATACCATTAATAATGCTTTTCGCATTCTGCAAACGGGGATGGATAAACATGGGATAAAAGAATAGCTTAAGCAAGAATGTCCATCTGCAGTGCCTGATCCAGAAGGCAGGCGTATAATCGCGCTGGGAAAGGATGATAAAATTGCGGTATTGGTAATATAGTCGCATTGAGGATGATTTCTTGACGGGCAGGTTTGTTGGCATTCCCATAAAATGAATAATGCTGAGACTGTGGTCCAGATATGATTTCAGGTTGTGTTGATGTCTGGCTCGCCATCCCCATTCGTTATCTACACCATCAATAAACAGGTCTTCTTCCATACCGCCGACAGCCTGAAGAATGTCTGTAGTTGTCAGACTGTAAGAGGAAATAAGGGAATGCATTTCGCTGAAATGATGTGTATTCTCGTCAACTTTTAAATCAAAATGGGAGATATAATTGCCTTTTTTGTTGTAACATGTCTTGTCTGTGTGGTAACTCTTCGGCTCCGGCCCGACCATGGCGACAGGCAGGTGAGCAGTCTCCAAAGCCTCAAAAGAGGCTCTCAGGTTGTCTAATAGGTGAGGAGGGCAAATGCTGTCCTGATCGCAAAAGAGCACATAGTGACACCCTTGTTGCTGAAGATAAGCAATGCCTTTATTTTGTGCGGCGGCAATGCCTGTGTTGTGTCCCAGTGGAATATAATGGACATTGTCCCTTGGAGTCAGAGCGTCAATATTTGAGCCTGTAGAATTATCTACGAGACAAATAATGTCTGCTTGCGGACACAAAACATCAAGTGTTCTGGAGAGCGCTTCCAGATCAGGATTATATAATACAATGATGACGCCTGTCTTCTTCATTTCTTCAAACCAGCTTTAATACCTTGCAACATATAACTGAACCTTTTTCGGCCTTCTTTTACAAATATGGGAAAATAAAGTAATCGGACAACGAACTTGATGCCTGTCGCTAATTTCCATTGTAAAGGTACATATTTCCGTTGAGAAAGCCAAATGTAATTCCTATACTGATAAAAATAACGGAATGGCGCAGACAAGATGACTCTGTATCCTCCGGGGAAATGCAGTTCATCCTTACCAACCTGATGACTGATGGTAACATTGTTTGTTATGCCGCAGAGATATCCCTTAGATTCGGCCCTCCAACACCACTCAAAATCAACGTAGTCAATAAAGAGTTTACTGTCGTTTAGCCCGACACTCTCTAAGCTGTCTCTGTCAATACAACTCCCAGAAGAGATAACCTCTCTGCGTGGGATGAAATAGTCTGTGGCAAAATGGTCTGTGTGAATGACGGAATGATATTTTTCTCCGGTAGCCATATTCTTGACCGTGGGGCCTATGATGGCGAGATTGGGAAAATCGTGTTTGACGGATTCATACTCTTTCGCAATCCGCTCCGGGTAATCCATCTCGACACGGCTGTCTTGGTCAAAAAACACGACATGGGTAAAGTCGTCCTGTCTAAAAGCTTCTCGCAGTGCAATATTCTGGGCTTCGGCAATGCCTAAATTCTGATGATTGCAAATATATTTGAGTTGGCCCGCCTGAGGGTTTGGGTGTTCTTCTTCAGAATTGTCAACTATGTAGCCACGATACTTTTCTCCCATTTTGGCGACATATGCCCAGTCGTCTTCTTTGGGATGATAAAAGATAATGACAAGAAGAATATTTGTACTATTTACTTCCATTTTTGTCAACTTTGAGGGTTAGGCCGAATCGCGTCTGTAAAACAAAGAAGAAAACAAAACAATATTGTATCATCATAGACATGCTTAGAATAAGATTTTCCTGATAGAATTGCAGGATAAGGATTTCAATGACGTATGCATATACGCATTTGCTGATGGCTCCTCCATTGTTGCATTGGCGGTATAACCATCCTGTGAATGTGCCATAGACGGTCGCGAAAAAGGCTACGCCTTTGTAACCGAAATCCTGGAAGAACGGTTGGAAAATAGTGTATACATTTGTCGGTATAGGAACATACACGAATTCCTGTAATTTGGGCTCAACGACAAAATTGCCCAGTCCAAGTCGGGTAATCAATGCGTATATGAAAGCAAATGAGCGGGATCCGAATTGTTCAGTGAGTTTTTCCTGAGCGCGTTCAAAAGCCACCGAGGGGGAGAGAATATAGACATTGAAGAAATCAACAAAAGTCGGTTCCTTGGCAGCATTTTCGGGCGTGCGCAAGACGTTTATGCCGTAGAATACTAATAATAGTACGATACTCCAAAATGCGATAGAACTGATTTTGATACGACGTTTCTCATAGAGAACGAATAAGGTGACGAACAGCATAAAGAAAAGTACTCCTTTCTCCATTATAGCGATGCTGCACATTAGGTTGGCGAGAATAATAGCGGTAAGAATTAATTTGTTACCTTTAGGATAGCGCCAAATACAAATAACAAACAGAGCTTGGTTGATGGCACCGACATAGGTCAGAATGGTTTGTACCATGCTTTTTTCACCTTCGTTGGCAAGGACGCGTAGGTTGAAGAAAAGCTCTTCAGAGCCAAACATGGATATGATTTTGTATATATTGTATAGGTATAGAGGCGTGCACACCATGGAGATGACAAAGAAAACAGTAAAAAAGAAATTATTGATATTAAGGTCTTGTTGTATCGGTGTGGTGCCTTGTGGTTGCTGAAATCCGCTTTTTGCAGGAAAAGCGTAGTATGTGATGATACTTGTTACGGACATGAGAGCCACCCATATGATAACACAGGTGTAGAAACGGTCTTGCAGCGGATAGAGTAAATCACCACTTAGCTGGAAAAGTACAACAATCGCTAACCATATCATAGTCGTAATGATCCACGGAGAGAAGAAGTCTCCTATCTTAAGACATAGATAAGAAATTGCTAGAATGCTGAATAATATGATAATAATCCAAGCCATGCGTTACTTAGTCCAGATACCTCGGGCACTGCCGTTCATAATTTTCTTAAATTGAGTTCTGTTGATGATTGCTCCGGGAATATTGACAAGGCAAAGTGCTAAAATCATGCCGGAGACATCAAAGTAGTTAATTAATAGTTTTGCCAGCGGGAAGTAGATGACGGCGGCAAATACGGTAAATATGATTTGCAGGTGCAACTTGCCGAATCCATTCAAGAAGTAGCTATAACATAGGCTGTAGATGATAATCATCATATAACATGCCATGCCTATGGTTATGGAGGATGGGATGTGAACGTCCTTTCCTACCCAAATTTGATATATGAAATGAGAGGTGAGAACCATTACGACAAGGCATCCGGCAATAAGAAAAAGTATCTTATGCAAACTGCTTATCGACTTGGAAATCCACTGATAGTCTTTTTTCTCGTAGGCGTCAGTTGTCGCACTCCAAAATGGTACAGCAATGATGGTGAAAATCATCATCGTGAAACTGAAGTAACGATAGGCTATCTGATATGGCGTTACCATTTCGGGCGTAAAATAGTGAGAAACCATTACATTGGAAGTGGCAAAGAGAATGATTCCGGCAATTTGCAGAATGAAGAATTTAATTCCGATGTTAAACAGTTCACCGACGGCCTTAAAATTAAATGAGGAGAACGATGGTCTTAGTTGCGGATATTTCCAATTAAAGGTAAAAGACCACGCTATGAGATATACCAGTAAAGGGGAAAGCGTGTAGGCAATGGCGACATACATCAGGGAGTGTATTCCAGCAATCTTTAAGATGTATATGCAAATCAGCGTAAGCGTTTGTCCTCCAACAACAAGGGCGTTGTTTACTGCAGGGAGCTGCAGACCCAGATAGATGTTTCCGATGAATTTGAAAATAAATGTGCCGGAGATGCAGGCTATAGACACTGCCAAAATATCATTGAGATTATTAACAACAGTCTGGTCAACGTTAAGCAAATCATAGATGTCAAAGGTGTTAATGAATAGTAAGCTTATCAGCGCCAATGGAATGATGATAAAAATCAGCATGAAAAATGTAGAGGAAACACTCTGCCTGGCTTTTTCTATATCATTGTGCGCCAGTTGTGCCGACAGGTTGTTGCGCAAGCCGTTTCCGAGTCCGATGTCCAGGTGGTCTATCCACAATAGAATTGAGCTGATGGTCATCCATATGCCATTCTCATAATTGCCCAGACAGAAAAGGGTGAAAGGCACAAGCAATACTTGCACTAATCCTGCCCATCCTTTCAACACAAAGGAGAAAAAGATGTTTTTCTTTAATAAGGAAGTTCTGCTATCTTTCTCCATGTTGACATTTTTTTACTTGATATTGTTTACGGAACAGGATAAACCATGTTGTGAAAAGCCAGCCATAGAAGAGCCACAAGAAGAAATTGGCAATCCAATGCGGGCGAGACGGGTTAAGTGGCAGCAGGTTGGTCTTGAGATCTATGAAATTAGGACGAAGTTTGTCATAATTCATCTTTGTAATGTTGTATTGCAACAATGCGTCATTATATTCCCTCAATGCGGCAGACGCATCCCGTTCCAGACTTTCTTGCTCTATTTTGTATGAGGGTGCCTGATGATCAAAATGGCGTTCGCTATATGTAGTATACTTTTGTTGTGCTTTTTCATAACGAATCTTGGCAGAATCTCTTTCTTGTCTGCGGTTTTTCAAGTCAACGGTTGCTTTTGATTTGATGTATTTGATGAGTTCTGTTTGGAGATGCTGACTGACTGTATCAACCATCTGAAAGGCGATAAAAGCATCTTGGTCAGCCACACGAAGCGTAATGACTTTGTTGTGCCAGTTTACTTCACATTTTATATTGTCTTGAATGATTTCCAAGATGTCTTTTTTGTGTGTAAATGAATTCCACCATGGTTGATTGGCAGTGGAGATGTGCTGGGCGTAAGTCGTGCCATATTGTCCTCCGGAAGTGCGAAGGGTTACTTTTTCCAATGCCGATAAGAAGGCAGGTGACCGCAGTATAAGAGCATAGATGTCAGGGTCGGTGGTCACAGTTGAAGTTTCTAATCCAAGCCTTTTCTTGATGAGCTCACTCTTGTCACCTTTTTCTAAGATGTTGTCCTTATTGGCGTCAATGGAGATTTGTTTGTAAGCATGATATACCGAAGGTATGGAGAAGGATACGATAGACGAACCGATAAGTGCGATGATACCAGCGATAAAGTATAGCCGACGCTGTTTCCAGCATTCTTTCCATACATTCCAATGACAATCTGTGCCAGACAATGCTAAGAGTTATAAGAGAATAAACTGTCTTTGTTCTTTAAGGCTAAAACCACTATTCGTGTAGCGAAGCCCAATATCATGAATAAGATAAGGATGTATATCTTTTTGAAATTAGAGCTCTTGATGGGTACGCTGACTGCTTGTATCACAGTAAATGCAGGAGTGCTTTCCTGCAGTTTTGCTTTGGCCAACTGCAACTGTTGGGCCACTTGTGTGTAAATGTTGTATTTCAGTTGCATGTCGTTTTCCAGATCTTCACGCTTGGAACTGACGGAATAAAGTATTACATCGTTGTTTGCATCGCTGAATGTGGCGTAGCGCTTGCGAGCCTCATTATAGTCATTTTGCGATTCTGCAAAAAGTTTTTCCATATATTCCAAGTCATTACGCGCTTTGTTCGTACGATAGCGTGTGATAAACGATTGGAGTCTGTTTTTTACGGAGTCTGCCATGGTGGCGGCTATGAGAGGGTCCTGTGCTTCAAATTCAATGTTGATGACATTGGTCTTCTTGTCAACATAGCACTTCATCGCATTTCTGACTGCGCTGACCAATCCGTATTGCTTGCGCGTTAATCTGAATGGGTTGATTTTGTGTTCTGTGCTTTTGCCGTTGAAGTCATCTTGCATCAATTTGGTAATCTGGAGTGCGACCCATGCTGCGGGTATACTCCACCAGGTTATTTTCTGATGTTTTTTCAGGTAATTGTAATACGAAGTGTTTATTTCACCGTCAATGGATGTTACCTTAATGTCAAACAGACTTACGATAAATTCATTGGACGACATCATGTCGGGGTATATTTCGGGATAGATAGCATCTCCGTTGGGGTTGGCGTCAGAGTAGAGACCTACCATGGAAGCCAATGAACTGATGCTTGAAAGCATGTTATTCGAGGATGTCTCCGGGGCCAGTTCGATGTTGGCTTTGTATCTTTTAGGAATACTGAAAGCCACAATCAGCCCAACTATAATAGAGATACCGATATAAATGGCCAGCGTTTTTTTGTCGGCGTTGAATAGGTTCCAGAATTTAAGCAAGTCAAAGTCAATTTTATATTTCTTTCCCATTGTCATGCATGAAATAGATATGTTAATTTATTTTGCCAGGTTTGCTATGGTGGCTATCATGGTGGCTATACTTGCGATGCCGGTGCCGATACCCATGGTTTCTGCGACGCTCATTTTACGGGATATCTTGCTCGGTACGACGATTTCGCAACCCGGGGCTATTTCTGTATTCTGATTAAGTTCACTGACCATGCCGTTCATGTAAATGATGTATGCGCCTTTCTTGCGTGCATTCTGCGCATATCCTCCTGCTGCATTGATGTAGTATTTTGCTTTTTTACCTTTGGCATAGGCAATGGTGTTGGGATACATGACCGCACCGTTAATCTTGACTGTTGCTGTGTATTGCGGGATAATGAGTTTGTCTCCGGCACGCAATACTATGTTCGCATCGCTTTCTGGGTGTGCAATGGCTTTGTCCAGTTCAATACCGACAGAGAAGGTGTTGGGTACCTCAAATTTTTCCAGCTGCGCTTCTGTGGCCTTTTCGCTGACTTGTTGGATATTGTCAGACTTCTGGCTGCTTATGGCATATTCCATCAGTTGCTGTTGCAGAAGCTCCTGCTGCATTTTATAGACGGCTTTCATTCTTGCTTTCTCAGCGTCGTTGGCTATACGCTCCAGACGCGCGCCCTTAATATATGCCAAGTTTGTGGGACCGCCGGCAACTTCGATAAGGTCTGTCAGGCGTGAATGCAATTTCGTCAGCGTGTAGTTTCCGGCAAAGAGTACTTCTCCCTCGATGCTCACATTCTTTTGCTCGGAGTATGCAGGACTTTTTCTGACATAAACTTGGTCGAATGGCATGAGAACAAATCCGGGCTTACCGTCAACGATGAATCCCTCTTTGAGGGCAAATGTAAATGTTTTGGCTATGACACTGTCGGGAGCTGTGGCCTGTGGGTTGGAGACGCGTCGTGACACGTCTACTTTCACTGTTGACGCTTTGTCGGTCAGACCACCTGCCTGAAGTACAAAGTCCTCAAGTGTCTCGTTGTCGGCATAGGTGTAGATGCCTGGATATTGCACTTCGCCTGAGATGGATATTGTGCGCTCCACCATGGCTTCTATCTTGCTGGGAACAAACAGAACATCGTTTTCTTTCAACGGGATGTCTGCCACCTTCCCCTTGAGGATGCCCTCAAGGTCAACGCTGACAATCTCCAATGTGCGGTCTTCTTTCATGCGGTGGATGACGGCATGATTGGTAAACGCTTCTTCAGTGATGCCTTCTGCTTTTTGTATGAGACTGCGGACGCTGTTGATGGAGTTGTCAATCTGATATTTTCCTGGACGGAAGACAGCGCCTTTTACTTCCACTGTGTTGTGATATCTGGGCAGGATAGAGTCAACGGTTACACCGTCACCGTCAGCGACATGAAATGCCGACATATCAAATTCTTCAACATTAAAGACGCTATATTCGCGTCCGGTCTTCCGTTCCACGCGGACGGCTTTTGTGTAAGCGTCACCGGTGAAACCGCCGGAATATGTGATGAGCGATGTGATACTCTCATCTTTTTTCATCTCATAAATCATCGGGCGCTTCACTTTGCCTGTTATGGTCACAAGGCAGTCGTATGGACCTACGCTGATGACGTCACCATCGGCGAGACGTATGTTGCCTGTCATCTTTCCGTTTAGGATGTAGTCGTAAATGTCACAAGTGCTGACCAGTTTGCTGTTTCTGTATACTTTGATACTGCGGAGTGTACCGAGGTCATTGATGCCGCCTGCCATATACAGGGCGTGGAAAACACTCGCAAATGCTGACAATGTGTATGTGCCTGGATTTTTTACTTCTCCCATGACATTCACGGTGATGGTGCGGCTCTGTCCTAATGAAATTTTTATCTTGCTGCTCTGGTAGCGCGCGCCTAATTGGGCCTTGATGCGGCTGTTTGCCTGAGCTATGGTCAGTCCGCTGACTTGAATGGGACCATAGTTCTCTATAACTATGTCGCCGTCAGGCGATACTGATGAACTGATGGATTTCTGCGATGCACCGTAGATGTCTATAATCACATTGTCGCCGGGACCGAGACGGTAGTTCTGCGGAGTCGCAATGTTCATTATCGGTTCAAAGGTCAAGTCCTTATTGTTGAAAATGTCACGTCCGAAGACCTTCATGCCATTTTCGTTTCCGTCATTCGTCTTCGCTGTGCTGATGCCATTAATCTCTGTCCGGTAATTCTGGAAGTCTATATCGTTTTCGCTATACTCGCTTCTGCCATCCAGACTGCCTTGTATGCGTTGTGAGGTATTGCTCTCACGGACGGTATTCTTGTCTTCGGCATTGTTTGTGCGTGTTCTAACGTCAGCCGTATTGTTCTCATCGGCTATTTTCCCCATTCCTGCATCTTTGGCTTGTTGGTATGCTTTGTGTATGCGGCGTATTTGCGAGATGTCTACACCTTTTTGTATCAGTTTGGTTACAATCTGGGATTGGGATGTACCTTTAGCCAACTCTTTCTGTATATAGCTGGCAACCTGACTGTCTGTCATAGTTGATTGACCAAATGCAAGCAACGGACATAACAAGAATAAAATAATTATCTTCTTCATACCAAGAGTTTTCGTATAATTTTAAAACTAAAAAACAGTTGAAATATTGTAGATAAATACAAAGGTATCTTATTTTTTTGATAAAAGCAAGAAAACGGGTCGTTTCTATTTAGTCTTCGGTGATGTGCTGTCGTGTTTTTCTGATTCTTTTGATATGCAATAATTCTCTGCACACTGGGTGTTTTTTTACTTGAACAACTTATCTGCCGGTAGGATTATTTGTGCTGCCGTTCCGCTTCGGTGTTGAAGTTTCAGCCAATTATATTCTCCATTCCATCGCCTGGAATGGAGGTTCCATCGTATGGAATGTAAGTTCCGTATGGTGGAATGTTTGTTCCTGCCTATGGAACGGAAGATTTATCACGCCAAAGCGAAATAATATGTACAGGGGTATCAATGACGCTTGCCTTAGGACCGTTTTACTCTCGTCATTTAGTCTGTCGCTTGCTGATGTAAATAAACAGGGCGTAGATGATGATGTCTATGATGATTATCAGTGTTGAGGGTATGAAATCGTAGAGCAGATAGTTTGTTGCACTGATAAATACGAAGAGGCTGATGATGACCGCCAGCGTCATCCTCATGCTCAGGCCTCTCTGCATAAGGACGTGGTGTATGTGTGTCTTGTCGGCGTCAAACATTCTCTTTCCTTGGATTTTTCTTGACAAGGCAACGCGTATGACGTCTATGCAGGGGATGAACAGCAGGGTTATGGATATGAGCAGGGATTCTTCGCGGTAGATAAATACGCTTCCGTCATTATACATTTGGTATTTGATGGCAAGGTATGCCAGGACGTAGCCTAAGAACAGGCTGCCGGCATCGCCCATAAAAATCTTGTTTTTGCCGATTTTACCGAACATATTAAACAGAAAGAAAGCCATAATTGCGCCTGCCAGACTGGCACTCATGAGACTGAATATAGTGGCGTTTAACCTATGGAACAGTATGGCGAATGTCAGCAGGATGATGGAGCTCAAGCTTGATGAGAGTCCGTCGATGCCGTCAATGAGGTTGATGGCGTTGACGATGAGCAGGATGGTAAAAACAGTTATAGGGTAGCTGATCCACAATGGAATCTCATATATGCCGAAGATACCGTGGAGATTGTTTATCATGAGGTTGCAGAGCGGGAAAAACAGTGCGGCGACAAACTGAATGATAAATTTGTGCTTGGCCTCGATACCTTTGAGGTCATCAATGATGCCAATAAGGTAAATCATAAATGCGCCTGCTATCATGAGAAAAGTAGAGATAGTTATCTCAAAATTCTCTTGGAAACCACCATACATGACAGACAATGCGATGGCCATACCTATGCCCATGGACGGCAGGAATAATGTGCCGCCTAAACGCGGTACGGCAATGTGGTGCACCTTGCGCTCGTTGGGCTGGTCATAAAGTTTGTGCTTCATGCATAGCTGTGTGATGGCAGGCGTGAAGATGAGCGAGAATGCAAAACTTACTGCAAACGCAATGATGGCATATGAGTACAGGTCCATTTATAATGACGTTTTATTCAACTGCGGCTTTGTGGCGCAATATTGTTTTATTATAAAACGTATATAAATGTTGTTTATTGCAAAAATAAAAAAGTATATTTCGGTTGAGAAAGCCATTGCCATGAAAAACAATCAAAGTTGTTCATTGTATGATGATACACCAGACTTACATAAAAAAGATAGGAGGATAATTAAGCCTCGATATGAAATTGAAAATATTTTTCAACATACGAAAAAAGATTGATATTGTTTCGTGCAGTTATGAAAAAGTGATATCTTTGCAGTGGAGTTTTTACCCCCAATCTATTTTGCGTAAAAAAGATTACAGTAATTAAATAAATTCAGGCTTATGTTAAAGAAAATTTTACTATTCTGTTTGTTGCTTTCGGTTTCTTTACCCGAAACCCTTTGGGCATGGAACCAGCAATCCAATGAAAAGGTAACCGATGACATCAGCGGCTACTATGTTATTCGTGGCAACATGGATGATGAGTTTTTTACTATTCGTTCCAGTGCAGCCGACGAAGTGTTCAACTTCTACCCCATGACCGGCTCTTTCAGCGGTTCCTATCTGGCAACAGGTGACGGTAAGACCTTAGATTACGACAATCTTGACGTCCGCTATGTTTTCCAGTTTATTCGTCAGAGTGACGGGAATTACCTCTTGCGCTATTGCGGATGCCCGTACCCATGTTATCTTAAGGTGGTGGGTGTAGATATGGACGCCGACCGCGATGTGAGCGTAACCTCCTCACCAGCCATGGCATCACATATCAGAATATGCAAGATTACCGACCCAAACTACAGCAACTACCTTTACTATTTGTTTGATGCAACCTATACCAACGACACAGGTATGCCGTTCTGCATAGGCAGCAACACCAACCCTATATATCATGTATATAGCGTTGCCAAGCATCCCAATAGCAACTGGGACAGTGATAGTCGCGTTGATATCGTGAAACTGTCAGATGACCAGATACCTGAGGCTGCCAAGGCTGAAAACCTGAAGAAGGAACTCGACTGGGATAATGGCACCTACCGTTTGTGCGGAGCTCAAGGTAACTTCGACTATATGAGTCTCCAAAGCTCTGTCAGTAGTGTATCTTCTGGTCATATCAGTGAAAACATCTTCATGCAGACTACATTTGACAAAGCGTCCAAAGACAACTACTTGTTTGACTTCGCCAAAGAAGATGACGGCTCCTACACCATGTTCAACCATGGAGCCAACGGCTACGTCGTGACAGAGAAAACCAATGCCGATGATGACCGCTGGGGATATGTGACTGTCAATGATACTAAGACCGATGCTGCCAAGATGGCTATAGGATTTAACTTTGACGATGGGTCCATCGAAATCAGAGCCGTCAACAACATCAACCATTTCTTCGACGGCAGCAAAGAACTCTGTGTGACCAACGGCAGTGACAGTAAGTGGGCAAAATGGCAAATTGAACGCCAGTTTACCATGCCCGCTGAAGGTATCATGGGACTTTACTACTCCAAGAGCCTTACCATTCCTACGGGCATGACCGCCTACATTGTTGCAGGCGTTACCGCTGGTAAGGTGAGACTTGTTCCCATTACCTCAGTCGTACCAGCCAACACACCGGTTATCCTTATGGGTGAAGCAGGCGAGTTCTACATGCCTTTGGCTTTCACCACCAAGACTTACGACGATAACAAACTGCATGCCTACACAGCCCCTGTAGAGGGTAGTGTTTATATTCCTAACGGCAACAGCATCAAGAAAGTTGATGGTTCCACATTGACCGAAGGCAGTTTCTATTTGCTTGATGCAGACTTCGGCGACGGCGTTCTTAGCGACGGCATGGAAATAACAGCCGAGGAGCCTCAACCTATTACAGGAACATTTGCCGTATATGGCAATTCGGTATCTACATACGAAGGATATCAGCCTTCAGGCTATGCCTGCCACTACGATGCAGGTGACCTTGGAGGTGTTAACGGAACATGGTGGATGCAATTAGACAAAATGACCGACTTGAGTTTTCTGGCCAATGCTTCCTGGAGCGGTTCTACAGTGAGCAACGTTGATATTGCCGCATCGCAGTTTACTGCCGACGGCCGCATTGCCGCTATTGGACGTAACGGTATACCAGAGTATATCTTTGTAAGTGGCGGAAGTAACGACTTGTGTCGCTCTGCCAACGGCAAAAAGGGCAACGTCATTAACTTGGGTGAATATACCGACGATGACACCAACACCTTCCGCGGAGCATATAATGTACTTCTGCAGAAACTTACTAAGGCATATCCTAAGAGCAAAATCATGTGCCTGTCACTCTTCCCGACCCGTTTTGCATGGGATTGGGTCAATGCCCGTGGCTGGACGCCAATCCAGTGCGACGAAAGTATTAAGAATATAGCTGCTAAATACGACAACTGCTATTATGTTGATATGACTCAATGTGGCATAAAAGACAGCATCTCAGCCTTTACCGAAGATGGTGACCACCCGAACAAAGCCGGCATGAAGCTGCTGGCACAGGGATTGGCACAGAAACTCATCGAGATGGGCATGATTACTGCTAACGGCAAAGAAAGCATTGTATGGCCTGAGACTCAGGATGCCTATTACCGCATCATCAGTAATGCCAGCGACAACACATCCGCTTATGTATATCCTAAATCAGGCAATTCCAACGTGGCAGACGGTGTGTATAACCTGCAATACTACAAGAGCAACACCTACAACACACTGACCGATGAAGACAAGGCTAATCCTGCCTTGGTTTACCATATATACACACGTGGTGGCAATGACAACTATTTCATCAAGAATTGCGGTATGCCTGGAAAACCATATCTGGAAATGTACACCAAGAGTGATGCATGGAGCGTCATCAGCTTTACTGATGCCCCAACCACTAAATTCTCCGCATTCAAGCTCCTTGACGGTATTGTTTATGGCAATCAGGCTATCCAAAGCGTAGGCAATACTAACCAATACTGGCGCAATGGTTCAGCTGCCAATGGTATAACTACAGCAGCCTACAACGCTTCCAATATGGATTTCGACTTTACCCTTGAACGTCTTGATGATGCACAGGTGGCATGGGCTAAGTTCTGCGAAGAGGTCAATACCGACCTCGGAATGCAGGCAGGCTCAACACCAGGATATATCAAACAGGAATACTTTGAGCAGTTCCAAGCAAAACTCAAGGCATACGACCTCACCTATGACAGCAACATAGATTATACCGCTGCTCTTGCAGAACTCAAAGAGACCAAGGAGAACTTCATGGTTGAAATAGACGGTGTTTATACCATCGACTTCACGTATCATTCCACTGGAGAATATGTCATACCAAACGAGTCAGGCTCACTGGGCTACTCCACAGCATTCGACAAGAGCAAACTCGCCTTCTATTTTGATATCCGTAGACAAGCCGACGGCAACTACATACTCAAGAATATGGATAACACCGAGAATCCTTACATTCTGAATACATCCAGTGACGAGAGTTGGTACATAGGTTGCGGCGGACGATCCACTAATATTAAAATGGTAAGCTCGCCTCAAATGGAGAACACTATCAACTACTACTGCCCGGGTGTGTTCCGTATATATGCCGTAGGCGACGGATTCTCATTCAATTCAGGTGTCAGTCAGGTTACAACGATGGCCAGCGGTCTGCCTTACGATATTGTCAACATCAAACCAGCTCCAGTAAAAGTACAGACCATTGCTTCTACAGGATGGGCAACGTTGTACAACGACCACAATTTGGTTATTCCTGAAGGTATTACAGCCTATTATGCCAACAGTGTCAACAATGAGAACAAAACCATCAACCTGATAAAGATTACCGACGGTGTTATTCCTGCCAATACGGCAGTCGTACTTTCTGGCAATGCCGCAAACTACATATTGGATTATACTGATGCCACAGGTACCGATGTCAGCGCAGACAACCTGCTGCAAGGTTCTCTTGCCAAACAAATTGTTGATGCTGGATGCTTCAAACTGACTCCGACCGATGGTGCCGGATTTAGCAGACAGGCTGATGATGTTTGTCCTGCGGGCGAGGCTTATCTGCCTCTGTCACTATTCACTCAGACAGGCGACTATACATTCACCTTCCTCCCTGCCGTAGGAGTAAACAAGGTATCGGTAACCGATAAGACTGACGCCGTTTACTATGATATACAAGGGCGAAAGGTAGAAAAGCCCACACGCGGTCTGTATATCAAGAATGGTCAGAAGATATTTGTTAGATAATCATTAGGTACTATGCCTGTAATAAAGGTAAGAGGGGCGCACCTGTCAGGTGCGCCCCTCTTACCTTTATTACAGGCAGTAAAGTAATTATAGATGTATTACTACTGTCCATTCTAATGAGACAGTAGTGGCAAATGTTAGTAGTTGAATTCTCCGAATTCACTCTTGATGGTCAGGCTGCGCTGACCTTCTTCAATGTGACCGATAATCCGAGCGTCAATGTTGAAGCTGTTGGAGATGTCAATGACCTGCTGAGCATGTTCGGGCTGAACATATATTTCCATACGATGACCCATATTGAACACTTTGTACATTTCTGCCCAATCTGTGCCGCTTTGTTCGGCAATGGTGCGGAATAAGGGCGGGACGGGAAACATGTTGTCTTTGACGACATGGCAATTTTCGCCGATGAAATGGAGGATTTTTGTCTGTGCACCGCCTGTGCAATGTACCATGCCGCGTATACATGGCCGCATCTCTTCAAGTATGCGCCTGATGACTGGCGCATATGTGCGGGTGGGCGAAAGTACCAGTTTGCCAGCATTGACAGGAGAGCCTTCTACACGGTCATTGAGCTTTAGCCTGCCGCTATAGACGAGTTCGGGTGGTACGGCTTTGTCGTAACTCTCGGGATACTTCTCTGCAAGATATTTGGCGAATACATCGTGACGTGCGCTGGTAAGTCCATTACTGCCCATTCCACCGTTGTATTCTGTCTCGTAAGTGGCCTGGCCGCTTGACGATAGCCCTACGATGACATTTCCGGGACAGATGTTGGCATTGTCGATGACATCCTTGCGCTTCATGCGACATGTTACGGTGGAGTCTACGACGATGGTGCGTACCAAATCCCCTAAGTCAGCAGTCTCACCTCCAGTGGAATAGATACCTATCCCCATGTCACGCAGTTGCTGCAATAACTCGTCTGTGCCGTTGATAATGGATGAGATGACTTCGCCAGGAATGAGCATTTTGTTACGTCCGATAGTGGAGCTGACAAGGATGTTGTCAACGGCACCGACGCAGAGTAGGTCGTCTGTGTTCATGACGAGTGCATCTTGTGCGATGCCTTTCCAAACGCTTAAATCACCTGTCTCTTTCCAATAGACATAAGCCAAAGACGATTTTGTGCCGGCACCGTCGGCATGCATAATGTTGCAATATTCAGGGTCACCGCCAAGAATGTCGGGAATGATTTTGCAAAACGCTTGCGGGAAAAGACCTTTGTCTATGTTCTTGATGGCGTTGTGAACGTCTTCTTTCATGGCACTGACGCCACGCATCATGTATCTTTGTTTACTGTCCATTGGAAAGAGATGATAAGTTTTTATGAAGGTATTACAATAAAATTAAAATTCTACAGTGGGGGCTTTAGACGCACCGGCTTCAGCCTCAAAGCCGTTCTTCTTGTCAAAACCGAAGATGTTGGCGAAAATGTTGGTCGGGAATGTGCGCACGGTGACATTATATGTCTTTACCGCAGCGTTAAATTTGTTGCGGCTCTCGTTGATGCGGTTCTCCGTACCTTCCAGTTGTGCCTGTAATTCCTGGAAATTTTCATTGGCCTTCAGGTCTGGATAGTTTTCGCTGATGGCAATCAGCCTGCCGAGGGCAGATGTGATTTCACCCTGTGCAGCCTGATACTGCTGTAATTTCTCAGGGGTCATATTTTCGGGATTAACTGTTACCTGGGTTGCTTTGGCGCGTGCGGCAATGACAGCCTCAAAAGTGGACTTTTCGTGAGCCGCATAGCCTTTTACGGTATTAACGAGATTGGGGATAAGGTCTACGCGGCGCTGGTATTGCGTCTCAACATTATTCCATGCCTTGCTGACTTCCTCTTCCTGGTTTACCATGGCGTTGTACTTTGTTGCGCCACAACCTACCAAAAATACTGCTATAGCTGCGATAGCAATAATGACTTTTAATGTGTTAGAAATGTTCATATCTTATAGTTTAAATGTTATATATCATAATTAGTGTTTAGAAATGTCCGCCTGCACCGCCTCCGCCAAAAGACCCTCCGCCAAACGAACCGCCAAAGCCACCGCCACGCATGCCACTGCCCAGAATTGTGCCGCCCAAAATGGCACCACCTGCGTTATCGTCATCTTGATGTGGTCTGCGCTCAATTTTGTTTTCTGTATGCTTGCAATGGCTGCAAATATATGTGACACGATAGTAGTCTGTCCGCTTTTGAGTGTAGAGATATGTCTGCTGTGTGGCGTAAAATCTTTTTTTACCGCAGTTCGGGCATGTTCTATATCTGCTGAGAATCAGCAGGTAGAACAGGGCAAAGGTAAAGAAAAACATAAAGAAGATAGCGGCCCATCCTCCTTCAGCATCATCGTTTTTGTTGTCTTTTAATAGAGAATCATCGCCGTCGATATATTGTGCGATAGCTTTCATTCCCTCAAGAATGGCATAGTCCCAGTCTTGCTGTTTCATCTTTGGAATCATTTTCCTGATTTCAATTCTCTTGCAAATGGCATCGGGCAACGTGCCCTCCAAACCGGTTCCTGTCAGGATTTGATATGCCCTGTCTTCGGTACTGAGAATAACAATAAGTCCTGTATTGTAATTCTTGCTTCCGATGCCATATTTACGCGATAGGTCCATGCCGAAAGTGTAGCAGTCGCCTCCTTCTACACGTTTGACGACTACAACGACGGCTTCAATGCCTTTTTCCTGATTAAGATGATTGATGATGTTGTCAACACTATCAACAATGGCCGGCGACAGAATGCCGTCAGGATTGCAGACCCATTTGTGCGCATCTTGCAGATGCACCATGGGGAGCGTTTCGGGAGTCCATAATGTTGCATCAGCCGCTGCTATGCGTGAGGATAGTAACGATATGACGAAAAGAAATATGTAACGCAACTGGACTCTCATTTTTTATATGCTTTCATGCCAGAACGCCCAACTCGCTAAAGCTTGGAGGTGTAACATTTCCAGGCCGTTCTTAATCGTTGCACCGTGTTGCTCGCCTCGTTGTAAAAACAAGGTTTTATCAGGGTTGTATATCAAGTCGTAGAGCAGATGCTCCGACGTGACATAGTCATAAGGAATACCCGGGCATTCGTCTGTTTTGGGGAATGTACCCACGGGAGTACAGTTGATGATAACGGTATATTCATGCATTATATCGGGTGTAAGTTGCTCGTAACTCAGCATACCGTCTCTAAGGGTGCGACTTACAAAACATGACTGAAGCCCTATCTTTTCCAAGCCGTATCTCACAGCTTTGGAGGCGCCTCCTGTACCGAGAATCAGTGCTTTGGTGTGATTAGAGCGCAATAAAGGCTTGATGGATCTGACGAATCCTATGACATCGGCATTATAACCTTTGAGGTAGGGTTTGCCGTGACGGGCTGTAATTTGAATACAATTAACCGCTCCGATACTTTGGGCATCGTCACTGAGTTCATCCAGATAGGGGATGACTTTTTCCTTGTATGGAATAGTTACATTCAGGCCTTTCAGGTCGGGGTATTCTTGCAGTATGGTCGCAAGGAGGTCAATATGCTCAATCTCAAAATTCAGATACTCCGCATTGATGTCCTCCTGTCTAAATTTCTCGGTGAAAAACTGACGGGAGAAAGAATGAACGAGCGGGAATCCTAATAATCCGTAGCGCACCATAATGTTTTATTGTTTAGTAGCTATATACATTGTACTCAATCCGAATGTGAGGCGTTTGAAACAAACATCTTTGAAACCGGCTTTTTGGATAATTTGCTGCATGACCTCACCTTGAGGGAAGGCTTCCATCGTGGCTGGCAGGTATTTGTAAGCCTTGTTGTCTTTTGAAATCAATTTGCCGATGACAGGCATCCAGATGTGGGAATACAGCCAAAAGAGTTGCCTCATCGGGAAGTGCTGTGGCACGCACAGTTCCAAGATGGCAAGGTGTCCTCCTTGTTGCAAGACGCGGTACATCTCATGCAGTGCTGTGTCTAAGTGCGCAAAGTTGCGGATACCATAGGCTACGGTGACTGTGTCAAAAACCGCATCGCTAAACGACAGATGCTCGCAATCCTCTTTCTGAAAAGATATAATAGAATCTAAGCCTTTGCTTTCAGCTTTTTGTTTGCCTACAGCCATCATTCCTTCAGATATATCACAGGCAGTGACACTTTTAGGATGCAGAATCTTGCAGGCAAGGATAGCGAAATCGCCTGTGCCAGTCGCGATATCCAATATTGATTGCGGATGATACGGCAATAAGGCTTTGATGATTTTTTTTCGCCATGCCTTGTCTATACCCATAGAGAAAAAGTGGTTGAGCAAATCGTATGAATGGGCAATGCTGTTAAACATTGTTTCAACCTGCTCCGTCTTTCCTCCGGTACTGCTGTAGGGTTTTATCTGTTCCTGTGAATACATGCGTTGCAAGGCATTATTTAATGCAAAGATACAGAAAAAAGAGTATTCTTTATACTTGACAAGTGATAAATGAGAACATTTTATCACATTATGCTATTCCTTGTTTCGTTTCCCCCCAATTGGGGATATTGGCAGACTTTTTAATACGCAGTTCTATGTTTCTTTTATAAATTTTATTAATTTTACGGCAAGTATGGATTAAATGAATGAGTGTGAGCTCAATATCGTGTATGTATAGCGTGCGCCGACTTGTCGGAAATGTCTTACGGTTGTTAATCGTATTTCCTTTGATGAATACTTGGCTTACGGTGGTTGCTTATTCGGATCATCGCAATCGCAAGATTGACTCTATGGAGACGGTTCTCTGCGATAAGCAATTATCATGGAAAGACCAGCTGAAAGCCCATTCAGAATTGATGTGGGGCTATCTGCAAACCAATGGTGAGAAGTCTGTGTATCATGCCAAGGAAATCTTGCGGCTCACAGAGGGTGTGGCCGGTGAAGGGATTGCAACCCGTCAGAACGCTTTTCGAATTCTCGGGCAGCATGCTTATGCCGTGTGTCTTTATGATTCTGCCCTGCATTGCTACCAACGTTCTCTGGAGATGGCGCAGCAAGCCGAGAAAAGCGGTTTGTATAAACAGTCTGATATTGACGACATATACTCTGCGCTTTATGGTACGATGGGCAATCTCTATAATATTCAGGGTATGACTACAATTGCCATGGATTATTATTTTAAAGCCCTGCCTATCTTTGAACGCAATAATTGGCAAGAGTCGATTTCGACATTGTTTTACAATATCGGTGAGATGTATTTGGAGATGGGTAACAATGCAGAGGCGCGCAAGGCGTACCAGAAATCTCTTAATGCTGCGTTGAAAACGGGCGATTCACTGATACTTGTCAATCCACGTCACGGTTTGGCTACAGTGTTGCTCAACGAGGGCAAACCTCATGAGGCACTGAGAGAGGAGAGGGAATCCATGAAATATCTGCTCAGTCATCCAACGGAGGAGTCTTTTGGCCTGATGAATGCCTATGTCATGCTTGCGCATATTTATTGGGAAGGATTAAATGATATGCAAACAGCTCAGCAGATGATGGACGCGGCTTTGAAAATTTCTAATGGGATGGATGAAACTCCCGATTTGTCGGATGCTTATTCCACACAGGCGGCGTTGTGCCTGAATCGTCGCGAGTGGCAAAATGCCATTGATTGGTGTCTGCGTTCTCTGGACGTCAATGACCAAGACCCTCATCATAATATAGTCGTTTACAAACTGCTTGCTGAGGCATATAGCTATCAGGGCAAAGCTGAGGAGTCAACGCAATATCTTAAGTTGTTACACAATACAATGGAGGAAATGGCTAATCAGCGCCACCAGTCTGCATTGAGTGAGATGCAGATACGCTATGAAACTCAGCAGAAGGAGGCTAAAATAGCTCAGATGAGAGAGCGTGTGCGTCTCATGTGGTGGATTGGTGCCCTTGTGTTGTTTGTTTTTGTGCTTATCTTCATTGCTTTTTGGCGTATAAGTAAGCAGCGGAGACGCACGTTGGCCATACAGTCCAAACTCAAGGGCGAGCGTGAGGAGCGTCAGAGACTTGCCCATGATTTGCATGACCGCGTAGGCAGTATGCTTACAGCCATGCGCCTGACTCTGGAGCAAGATAAAAAAGAAGATACTTTGGAGATGCTTTCACAGACCAGCACGGAGTTGCGCAAGGTGGCCCACCACCTGATGCCTGAGTCACTCTCCAGAAAAGGACTTCATGTGGCACTCAGTGATTATTGCAGTGTCTTGCCGGATGTGACATTCCATTATTTTGGTGAGCCGCACCGCTTGTCCGAGGAGATTGAGGTGCTGTGTTATAGTATGATTCACGAGTTAATTAACAATGCGCTCCGGCATGCCAGCGCCACCCGTATTCAGGTACAACTCATGTATGAGTCAAACTGTATTTCCGCTATTGTAGCTGACAACGGCAAGGGGTTTGATGTCAATGCTCCGCATCAGGGCATCGGACTGAGCAATATCCGGCAGCGCATAGCAATCCATAATGGTCGTCTGTCTGTTACCTCGTCACCAGGAGGTGGCTCGGAAGTCCATTTTGAAATCCCGCTTGACAAAACAAATCAAAAATGAAGACAATTCTTATTGCAGATGACCATCCTATCGTGGTCGACGGAATTAAACATCTTCTCCTGCAAACTGGCGATTATGACATCGTTGGTGTAGCCTGTTCCGCCAATGAGTGTGCGCAGATGCTAAAAACTTTACATCCTGATGTTTTAGTGCTTGATGTCGGTTTTCCTGACGGCAATGCTTTATATAAGTTACCTGAATGGAAGGAAGAGTGCCCCAGCGTGCATATATTGGTGGTGTCGTGTTATGGAGAGCCCGATGTCATCCGTCAGGCAATGGATGCGGGTGCCGACGGCTATGTCTTGAAAGACTCACTCACGGAGTGTATACTGAAAGGAGTCTCTTCTGTGGCCGACGGGAGAGTGTACCTTTGTCCTGTGGCAAAACAGGCGTTGGAGAACTGTCCGAATGCTATGCACGCCACCTTGACCCAGCGTGAGCGTGAAATTCTGACCCTGATAGTGGAAGGTTTGCCCATGAAGCAAATCGCCTCCAGGCTCGGGCTTAGTTTCGAGACCGTGCACAGCTATACCAAGTATATCCGTGCGAAGATGGGTGTAAACAATACCGCCGCCCTTGTGCGTAAAGCTCTTGAGCGGCGGATAATATAAAGTATTATAACTTATCGGCTTTTACTGCGGTAAAATACTTTAATCATTTCTTGTCTTTGGAATTTTCCTTCATTATTTGATATATTGTAGATACCATCTCCTTGGTCATGTCAGCGTAGGTTGATGCCTTGTATGTTATAGTCAGTTTCTTGCCACTGGCACTAATGCTTTCTATGTCCTGCATAGCTTCGGTGTCGGCTTCCAGCCCTGACTTTATCTCCGCGGCAATGCTTTCGCTCGGGTATTCCGTAACTGTTGTGTGAGAGGTGATGGTAGAACCGGAGTAGCCGTAGGTTTCAGTCGTGACGATAGACATGCCGTCAGTCGTTTGTGTGTAGCTGAACGTCAGGGCAGACCCCGTGTCAACCAGGTCGCTGAATGTTGTCGTTACTTGTGCGTTGCCGCCGTCATCATCCTTGTCATCGTCACTGCTGCATGCGGTGAAGAAGAAAGCCATACTTGCTGCTGTCAGCAGCATTGCGAAAAACTTAATTAGTTTCATAATCTTTTTAAATTGAGTTAATAATATAGTGTTATGTCTATTTCTTAATAAATTCTACCCTGCGGTTCTTGGCGCGTCCGTCTTCCGTCTTATTGTCGGCCACTGGTTCATGTGAGCCTTTACCCACAGCCTTCAGGTTGAAGCCGTCCACACCTAAGCCCTCCAGTGCCTTGACGATAGCCTCTGCACGCTGTTGTGACAAGGGGTCGTTTATTTTGTCAGACCCTTGATTGTCTGTATGTCCTTGTACTTCAAAGCGTGCCGTAGGATTTTTCTTCATATATTCAGCCACTTTCATGATTTCCACCATTGACTCTTGCTTAAGCGTAGCCTTGCCTGTGTCAAATAGAATGTTATTGGTCACAAATTTGCCCGTCTCAACAATGGCTTTCTCAACTGCTGTCATCGACTGGGCATCGCGTTCATAAAGCTTCACGGCCCCCTTGGCGATAATGACATTGCGGATGAAAGTCAGATTGTGATATTCATACGGCACCTGGAAAGATACCCACGTCGGTTGCTGGACATTAGGCAGGTTGACAACCCTGTTGCCGTCAAAGTATACCTTCATGGCACGCTGGTTGAACGACAGTGCCACATGATGCCAGCCTTGCTTGAAGTCGTATTCAAA
>CACXEH010000038.1 GCA_902766625.1 uncultured Bacteroidales bacterium
CCGCAGCAGTTTTTCCGAAGCCGCAGGGCAAAAAGGACCGATTTCAGAGATACTTGCAAGTGAGAGAGAGTAAACAACACAAAAAAGTCAATTAACCGACAAAAAAACTTAGACGCACACAACTATGGCAATCAAAGTTAAGGCGAGGCAGGGAGACGGCTCCGGCTGTTTGGCGGCGCAGGCGGGCAAAATGCGAAAAAACAGTCGGCCGGAATGTCTGCGGTAAGCATAAAGATGCTATCTTTGTAAGCAGTTAAAAAACATATAAATTTTCAGGAAGAAACATGGAAACAAAGACTTATCACATAGAGGGTATGAGCTGTAACCATTGCCGGATGGCTGCGGAGAAAGCCTTGATGTCGGTCCCCGGCGTAGAGAAAGCCAGTGTGGACCTGGTCTCCAAAGAGGCTGTCGTAACAGGCTCCGCTGACGAGGCTTTGCTGAGTAAAGCCATAGAGGATGCAGGTTTCAACTTGACAAAATAGAAAGTATGTGGCTTAAAAGAGTTCTTTTTCTCTTGATATGCGTCGGTATGGCGGTATGCGCCTATTCATACGATGTGTACGTGTATGTTACAGGGAATTACACACCGTTGAAAGTGGCAAAAAACATCTCGTCCATTGCCTTCGGACAAAACACGGTAACAATCAAGGGTACAGACGGCACTTCCAGTGAGCTTTCGTATGACGCGTTCAATTATTTCCGTTTTTATCCCACGCCAGTCCCCGCCGGCATCCAAAAAGTCAGCAGGAATGAAGCCTCCATAGGTTACGATGGCAAGAACGTTACTGTCAGGCTCCAGGGCAGGATAGATGTCGTTGAGCTCGTTGACACATCAGGCCATACTATCAATAAATACAGTCCCGGGACAGAAGCTTTCAGCTTTGACATTGCCGATAAAGCTGCAGGCATATATATCGTTAAAGTTGTTGCCGGTGAGAAGAACTATATAAAAAAGATTGTCGCAAGATGAAAAGTGTGAGATATTGTATTCAGATACTGATCCTTTCAACGCTGTTGTTTAATGCTCTTCATACCGGAGCGCAGAATAGTCAGTTATGTGTGTTCAAGGGCGGAAAGATTGTGACACGCTTTCCTGCGGCGCATATAGACAGTATAGCTGTAGTCGGGAAATCCCACTTCGTGCGTTTGACAGATGCGCAAGGCAAAGTGCTGTATTCGGCATTGCGCTCAAGTATAGACAGTATATCTTTCTTGGGCTATGCCACATATCCCGAGTATGACCTTAACACTTTGAACCAGTTGACGGGAGAATATGTAGCATCGCAGGACCAATATAATTTTGCCACAACGGGAGGTGACCCCTATGTTTATACTAAGGAGCTTGGTGCGGATTTACCGGAAGACAGTTGTGTCTTGACGTTTGAGTACAAATGTCCGAAGGGAATAGCTGACATGCAAGTGTTCTTCTGTAATGCTGCCACGGGCTATTATGCCAGTGAAAATTACTCCCAACATGTGGGAAACATACCTGCCGGTTCGGATAAACAGTGGAAGACATATTCATATAATGTATCTGCGCTTCGCAAAAAATACAACTGGGGAGCTGCAAAAGACAGGTTGAGAATAGATTTCGGATATCAGAGTGATGTGGCATTTAATATTCGCAGTTTCCGTTTACGGGGAATGACGGACGAAGAGCGCAAAGCCAAGCATATCGCCGACAGCATTGAAAATGCAAAGTCGGAGATGGATGCGCACCTGCAGGATTATCTTGCCCAAAGATACACTAACTTCATAGACTCTGTCAATATAACCAACAACAAGGTCTGTGTCGCCGGTACAATCAATGAGAAGGGAAACTTTGTGTTGGTGGAAATACCTCCGTATGTGGATATAACCGAAACGGCGAAATTTGCGTATCGCACGCCGTTGACGGAAAACAAATTTTCCGTGGAATTGGATCGTACTGTCCCGCGTGAAGGATGTCAGTATGACCGGCTTCTGTCTAAGTGGGCTATTGTGAGAGTAGAAGGCGACAAAGATATCTTGGCGTCGCACGCGCGCTACGCCGATGAAGTGACACCGAGTTACAGCGCAAAGCCGGGAGTATTGCTGGGCAAAAAAGGTCTCGGCGCAGGTGGCACCTCCTATTATTATGCGGATTTCGATTCCCTCCAGGTGCGTTGTGTTACGATTAACATTGTCTTGAATGCGCTACTTTACAAGACACAGGGTTCAGGTTTTGTCGCTTATACTTATGGAGGCAGGACATATTATATCAATACGGCTTATGTTGCCCAATTAGACCAGGCATTACTTGAAGCCCAAAAGAGAAACATCAATGTCTCGGCAATCATATTGGCAACCACAGGCTCCATTTTTACTGACCCGGAAAACACCGGCGGTCATTTCACGATGCCGAATATGACTACGGCCCAGGCTGTGAACGACTATGCGGCTTCACTGAACTATCTGGCAAGGCGCTACGCATCGGGTGCGTACGGGCGTATTCACCACTGGATAATGCACAACGAGGTAGACCAAGGGCAGACATGGACCAATATGGGTGTGCAGCCACAGTCGCGCTATAATGACCGATATGTCAAGAGCATGCGTATATGCTACAACATAGTGCGTAAGTTTGACCAGAACGCATCTGTCCTCGCAAGCTACACGCACAATTGGTGTGCAGGAGGAGCAGACGGGGAATATTCACCGAAGGAAATGCTGGAGCAGACCGTTGCGTACAGCCGTTGTGAAGGCGATTTCAAATGGGGGATAGCCTACCATCCTTATCCGGTCAATCTGGGTGCGCCGCGCTATTGGATTGACGATGCAGGCAAGGCTACTTATGATATGAAGTCAACGTATGTGACATTCCACAACCCTGAGGTTATCAATGCGTGGGTCAAAGATGTCTCACATTTTTATAAAGGAAAGACAAAACGTATTCTTTTCTTCTCTGAAAACGGAACCAATTCAAAAAACTATTCAGAACGCCAGCTGGCATATCAGGCTGCCGGTGCCGCACTGATTTGGAAAAAAGTCAAGCAGTTGGACGGTATTGACGGCATCATGTGGCATAACTGGAAAGATAATGCCGATGAAGGAGGCTTGAGAATAGGCTTACGCGCTTTCGCTGACGGCGATTTCAAGGAATTTGACGTCAAACCTTCATGGAAAGTATGGCAGGCTGCTGATACGGAGAAGGAAGACGAAGTCTTCGGGCAATACCTTGAGACTTTAGGCCTCACAGATTGGAACGGTATCATCCATGAAGTCAGGCAATAAGTGCCTCTTCAAGTTTTGAAAATCAGATGATTCTTTCAGGCAGGCGGCAAGACCTGTCACAGGAGTTCCATGATGGCCAAACCGTAAGGACTCGTTTCTTTCAACACACGGAGAAACTCCCGGGTGGCTTTTTTGCGGTAAACATTCTTCTTGACATGATAGGAGCCTTCCATGTCTGTGTTCGCTTCATCCAAACGGACAGCGGTGACGCCTTGAAAATGTTTCACCGTAGCCTCTGAAAGAAATGTCATCAGCGAGTTGTCTTTAACGACGCTCAGCAGCATATTGACATCGTTGACCTCAAGGCGGACATCAAAGTGCATGTGCCCATGCGTGGTCATGCGGTCAAAAGCACTGCGTGCCTGCATACCTTTGGCCGGCAAGGCGATGGGGTATTGCTTAATGTCTGCCAGGCGCACGCTTGTCCGTGCAGCGAGCGGGTGCCCGCTTTTGACGATGAGCGCCAGCCTGTTGTCAAAGATGATGTGAGATTCTATGGAGGGATAGACCTGATGGGATTTGTAGCTCAGGGCCAAATCAATCTCCTGCTTGTCGAGCAGCCCCATAAGTGTTTCTACGGAATGTAAGAAGATGTTGACCTTTATGCCGGGATACAACTTCATAAATTGTTGCACGGTTTCGCGTAAAAGTGTGGAGAAGGTGGGCGTGGTGCCGATTCTTAATTCTCCGACATTGAGATGTTGCACGTCATGGATACTTTCAATACACGTCTCTGCATCAAGCAGTGTCTGTTTAGCCTGAGGCAAAAAGGCTAAGCCGATGTCACTGACCATTACCTTATGGGAATCGCGTATGAGCAATTCGACATTGAGCTCTTCTTCCAGCTGTCGTATTTGCTGCGAAATAGTGCTTTGTGTGATGTTTAACTGTCTTGCCGCTTCTGAAAAAGAATGGAGTTCAGCGACTTTGATAAAGTATTTTAACTGCCGGAGTTCCATGAGTGGGGAGATAGTTTTGTTGGTTTGTGACTGCAAAGATATAGATAATTTGGACACAAAACGATATAAATCCGATAATAAGCGCTTCTTGCTATTGTTTTTTACGATAGTTACTATCGTGACTAACTATGCAAACCGTGTGGTCCGGATGATAAGACCCTGTAACTTTGCACCCGAATACGAAATTCTGATAAAGATATGTTTAAAGCGTTTATAGGTTATCATTTAGAGGAACAGCGCAGAAATGCAAAGTATCTTCGTCGTGAGGCGACGAAATACCAGCGATTGATCAAATTAATATGCTGCGTAATAATGATGTTGGTGTTGTGGAATATTCCCGCAGAGTATTTTGGAATGTCCGATCTGACAGTAGTAGAACAGCGTACGATTTCAGTATTTTGTTTTGCCACGATAATGTGGATACTGGAACCTGTTCCTGCATGGAATACTTCGGTGACGGCGATAGTGATATTGCTGTTTTGTGTCAGTGACAGTGCATTGTGGTGCATGAAAGACGGTTATACGCCAGAGACCTTGGGCGTATTGTTGTCGCACAAGAAAATCATGGCATGCTTCGCCGACCCTATCATCATGTTGTTTATCGGCGGTTTTATATTGGCCATCGGTGCTACAAAATCAGGTTTGGACGTAAAGCTTGCCAGAGTATTGCTGAAACCTTTCGGAACAAAGTCGGAGAACGTCTTGCTTGGCTTCTTGTTGGTTACAGGCTTGTTTTCCATGTTTCTTTCCAATACGGCGACGGCGGCTATGATGCTGACATTCCTGGCTCCTGTGCTGAAGTCTCTGCCGGCTAACGGAAAGGGTAAGATTTGTCTGGCGATGGCAATACCCGTAGGCGCAAACATAGGCGGTATCGGTACGCCGATCGGCACTCCTCCCAATGCGATAGCTTTGAAGTTCCTGAACGAGACTCAAAATGTCAACATCGGTTTTGGCGAATGGATGTTAGTGATGTTCCCATTTGCCATGATTCTGTTGTTTATCGCGTGGAGAGTATTGCTGATGATGTTCCCGTTCACCCAGAAACGTATTGAACTGAAAATAGAGCATGACAAAGAAAAGCAATTGAAGCCTTGGCAGGAAAAGTTAGTGTATATCGGATTCACCTTGACTATCTTGCTGTGGATGACAGACAAGGTGACCGGCGTTAATTCCAATGTCGTGGCGATGTTGCCTGTCGGTCTGTTCTGCCTGGGCGGCATTATCAGACGTACCGATTTGGAAGAAATCAACTGGGCTGTCCTATGGATGGTGGCAGGCGGCTTTGCTTTAGGCGTTGCGCTTCAGGATACGGGTCTGGCTGCTCACCTTATCCAGACGATACCGTTCAACACATGGTCACCGATTTTAATGATTGTCGGTTCAGGACTGCTGTGCTATGCGATGGCAAACTTCATCTCCCACACTGCTACAGCCAATCTGCTTATACCGATACTTGCGGTGGCGGGAGCATCAACGGCAGCCACGCTTGCACCTTACGGCGGAGTGGTGACCTTGCTCGTAGGTGTGGCATTAGGATCGTCACTGGCGATGGTGCTGCCCATCTCAACCCCGCCGAATGCACTTGCACACGCCACAGGACTGATTGAGCAGAAACAAATGATACGTGTGGGATTGACAATGGGCTTCTTCGGTCTGACGATAGGTTATATAATGCTCATCTGTTTAGGAAAATATGGGTTGATATAAAAAAAGTAGTTATGTAGTTGTGTCCGTCTGAGTAAGGCGGGCACAATAGTTTTAAATGGTTTTTGCAAACAAAAATTTCTTGAAATTAAATTTTATGGGGCAAAAATATTATCTTTGCATATCGAGTGCAAACAAACAGATATATGAGCGGCAAATTGTCAGTCATAGTTCCGGCATACAATGAGGAAAGCCATATTCAGGGAATTCTGGATAAGGTGTGTAGTGTTGTATTGCCTTATGGCATGACAACAGAGATTGTTGTGGTAAACGACGGCTCAAAAGACCTCACCGGTGCAAGGATACAGGAGTTTATAGATGCTCACAGCGACAAGGATATTCGCC
>CACXEH010000039.1 GCA_902766625.1 uncultured Bacteroidales bacterium
CCCAAGACGGATGTATTGAGCGTCAGGGTCAAAGCAAAAAGACACAATATCTTGTTTAATTTTGTTGCGAAATTCATTTTCGGGTGCAAAAATATAAAATATATGTCTTATAAGTATAGCCTTGCAATATTTTTTCATTTAATGCAAAAAAGTGTCCACACACTTTTTTCAAAAAAAATCATAAAATATTTTGCAGTGTATCAGAAAAAGTGTAATTTTGCATCCGAATTAAGAAACAAGGCTCCTTAGCTCAACTGAATAGAGCATTTGACTACGGATCAAAAGGTTATAGGTTTGAATCCTATAGGAGTCACAAAAAGGAGGAACTGTCGTTCCTCCTTTTTTGTGCTTGAATTGCACGCCTTTATGCTATGTTTTTTGTACTTTTGTATAAAGTAAAATATTAACTTATGAGACTTTGGGCGTTAATTATTGTATTACTGAGTTGCAGTTATGTTGCGGCATCAGTCAAGCTGAGCGGATATGAGTATGGTAACAGGACTATGCCTGTAGGTGACGAATGGGATAACCCTGAGAAGATAGCGTACAATAAAGAACAACCGAAGGCGTGGTATTTTTCCTTTACGGATATTGAGAAGGCGCGCAAGGTGCTACCCGATTACAGCGACTATTGGAAAAGCCTTGACGGAACATGGAAGTTCAAATGGGTGGCAACGCCGGAAGAGCGGCCGCAAGGATTTGAGAAACCCAAATTTGACGTCAGCGATTGGGATGACGTACAGGTTCCGATGAACTGGAATGTCGCAGGCATCCAAAAGAACGGTGCCCAGAAGTACGGCACACCTATATATGTCAATGTCAACGTACCTTTTTATCACGAGACAAAGAGAGACGATTGGCGCAAAGGCGTGATGCGCACACCACCGACTGACTGGACCATGTTCAAATGCCGCAATGAAGTGGGCTCATATCGCCGCACCTTTACAGTGCCGGAGAAATGGAAAGGCATGGACGTTCATATCTGCTTTGATGGTGTGGATTCATTCTTCTACCTATGGATTAACGGCAAATATGTAGGTTTTTCCAAGAACTCGCGCAACGCAGCACGTTTTGACATCACCAAATTCCTCCGCAAAGGCGAAAACACTGTTGCCGTGGAGGTATACAGGAACAGCGACGGATCACAGCTGGAGGCACAAGATATGTTCCGGCTGCCTGGCATCTTCAGAACGGTATCACTTGAAGCGACGCCCAAAGTGTGCATCGCCAACCTTAATATCACGACTGACAATGACGATGATTACGAGAGCGGTATCATAAAGATAAAACCGACAATCAAAAACAACAGCAAAAAGAAAATTGCAGGCTACAGCATAACATATCAACTCTATCTGAACAAGATATACAGTGACGAGAACACTGCGGAGGAATGGACAATTGAGGAGCAGAAAGTGCCGACACTTAAACGGCAAGAGTTTGCTACCACAGAAATCATCGGTAATCTGCAGAATAAGCCACACTTCTGGAGTGCGGAGGAACCATGGCGCTACACGCTTATAGCACAACTGAGAGACAGCAAGGACCAAGTCATTCAATGTATTTCCACCTATATCGGCATCAGAAAAACAGGAATACGGACATTCAGCAGCGAAATGGACGAATACGAAAAGGGCGGCCGTTTCTTCTGCGTTAACGGCAAGCCCGTCAAGCTTAAAGGAGTCAACCGGCATGAAACCAATCCGCAGACGGGTCATGTTGTCAGCAGGGAGCAGATGCTGGAAGAAATCAAACTGATGAAACGCGCAAACATCAATTGTGTCCGTACTTCCCACTATCCTGATGACCCGTACTGGTATTACCTGTGCGACAAATACGGATTATATCTTGTCGCAGAAGCCAACAACGAGGCGCATCAGTACGGCTATGGCGATGCCTCCCTCTCCCACCCGACAGAATGGAGAAACGCCATCGTGGACCGCACCATGGAAATGGCTTATGCCTATTATAATAATCCGAGTATCATCATGTGGTCTCTCGGTAACGAGGCCGGACCGGGTAAAAATTTCCAGGCAGCATATGACTCTTTGCACGCATACGACAAGAGCCGGCCGATACATTACGAAAGAAACAATGACATATCTGACGTTGGCTCATGCATGTATCCGTCGGTAGAACGCGTAAAAAATATCGCCAGCGGTAAGAGTAATGACAAACTACCATTCTTCTTCTGCGAATACGGGCACTCAATGGGCAATGCCGTAGGCAACCTGAAGGACTATTGGGACATAATAGAATCCAATAATGCCATCATCGGAGGCTGTATATGGGATTGGGTAGATCAAGGTATATACAATTATGACAGCATCAGTGGCACAAGATATATCGGCTATGGCGGAGACTTCGGCGACAAACCAAACGACGGACAATTTGTGATGAACGGATTGTTGTTTTCAGACCTCACACCCAAACCCCAGTATTATGAACTGAAATATATTTATCAAAACGTCCAGATCAAACCTATTCATGTAGGGAAAGGCTATTTCTCTATCTTCAACAAAAACTTTTTCACACACCTTACCGACTATCAACTATGCTGGACACTGCTTGAAGATGGAAAAGTTGTGGAGAGCGGCAAAATGGCTTTGCCACAGATTAAATTCAGGGAATTAGAGACTATACACATCCCATACAACACAACTAACTTCAAGAACGACAAGCGATATGATTTACACTTCGCTTTCTGTCTCAACAAAGACATGCCCTGGGCTGACAGGGATTATGTCCAAGCTGAAGAACAGCTACTGCTGCAGGACAAGCCAAAGACACAACTGACAGACATGATACATCAGGGATCCGAAAAACTTGACATAACTACCGGGAGTAACAACATTATCACCGTCAAGGGCAAAGGCTTCAGCGTACAATTTAACAAGAGACACGGCATAATGAGTTACCTAAGCTATGGAAACACGGAAATTATTCCTCGTGGGAACAACATGAAAATTGATGCAATAAGGGCTTTTGTAAATAATGACAAATGGTGCTATGCCAAATGGTTTGAAAACGGATTGCACAAGTTACAGAACAAAATCACAAACTTCACTACATCTAATAATGCTGACGGTTCTTTCACATTAAATTTCGAAATCACATCAAGGGCAAGCTATAAGACATACATAGAAGGACGCATCAATGACGCAGAACACAAAATAGTGACCGACAAGAGCACTCGCGCCACAAAAGACAACTTCAAATTCAAAGTCAATACAACATGGACGGTATACCCTGACGGTTCCATCATGCTAAACTCTGTTTTTGACTCTAACAAACGTGACACCGATTTAGGCAGAATAGGCTGGGTATTGCAGACAAACAAGCAATTAAGTCAGCTAAGTTACTTCGGTCGCGGACCATTAGATAACTACCCTGACCGGAAAGCTAGCCAGTTTGTAGCGCAATATAAAGCCGACATAAAAGACATGATACAACCATGGTGCAAACCGCAGGACATGGGAAACCGCGAAGAAGTGAAATGGTGTGAAATCAGTGACAAAAACGGTAACGGTGCGAGATTCACATGTCAAGACACAATGAGTATCGAGTATCTGCCCTACTCTGATATTGAAATGATAACAGCATCACACCCGCACAAGCTGAGAGAAAGTGCCAACAACTATCTGCACCTTGACGCAGCAGTTACCGGACTTGGCGGTGCAAGCTGTGGCCCACAACCTCTGGAACGAGACAAAGTCAAGGCGAACTTACACGAAATAACTATTTTGATTCAACCACTCAAGTAAGGCATAGCCATTGCCGACTTGGCACAAATTTTGTAACATCATTCACAGGAAAACTATAAAATCACATAATATGCAAAAAGGTAATATTGGGGTAACGACAGAGAACATCTTCCCCGTCATAAAAAAATTTCTGTATAGCGACCACGAAATTTTCCTGCGCGAGATGGTGTCCAACGCAGTAGATGCAACACAAAAACTTAAGAGCTACGCCGGTGGAAATGAGATGAAAGGCGAATTAGGTGACCTTACCATTCATGTCGACATAGACAAAGATAAAGGTACCATCACTATCAGTGACCGCGGCATCGGCATGACCGAAGAAGAAGTCGACAAATATATTAATCAGATAGCCTTTAGCGGCGCCAACGAATTTCTTGAGAAATATAAAGACCAAGCCATCATTGGCCATTTCGGCCTTGGATTCTATTCAGCCTTTATGGTCAGCAAAAAAGTTGAGTTGGTGACCAAGAGCTATAAAGAAGGTGCACAAGCAATAAAATGGACATGCGATGGTACGCCCTCTTTTGAGATTGAGAACATTGAGAAAGCCGACAGGGGAACCGATGTCATACTGTATATAGACGATGACTGCAAGGAATACTTGGAAAAATATAAGATCCTGGAACTGTTGCGCAAATATTGTCACTTCCTGCCCATCCCCATCGCATGTGGAAAGAAAACAGAATGGAAAGACGGTAAAGAACAGGAAACAGACGAAGACAACATCATCAATACAATCAAACCTATATGGACCAGCAAACCGTCTAAACTGAAGGATGAAGACTACAAAAACTTCTATCGTGACCTCTATCCTACCTTTGACGAGCCGCTGTTTTGGATACATCTGAACGTAGATTACCCTTTCAAACTGACAGGTGTACTTTATTTCCCCAAAATCAAAAACAGCATAGAACTGCAACGTGGTAAAATACAACTCTACTGCAATCAGGTCTTCGTCACAGATTCTGTTGAGAATATTGTACCCGACTTTCTGACATTACTGCATGGTGTAATCGACTCACCAGACATACCGCTCAACGTCAGCAGAAGCTATTTACAGAGCGACGCCAATGTCAAGAAGATTTCCACATATATCACTAAAAAGGTCAGCGACCGACTCGAAAGCATATTCAAGGAAGACCGTAAAGGGTTTGAAGAGAAATGGGATGACCTCAAACTTTTCATTGAATACGGACTGCTTTCGGAAGAGGGCTTCTATGACAAGGCTCAGAAATATGCTCTATTCAAAGACACCGACAACAAGTATTTCACTTATGAGGAATACAAAACCTTGATTAAAGACAATCAAGAAGACAAAGACAAGACACTGGTATATCTCTATGCCAATAATAAGGAAGACCAATATACCTACATTGAGGCTGCAAAAAACAAAGGTTACAATGTCTTGTTGATGGACGGCCAACTTGACACCGCTCTTGTCAGTATGCTGGAAAGCAAATTTGAGAAGAGTCGCTTTACCCGTGTTGACGGTGACATCATTGACAGACTGATACCAAAGAATGACTCTCCGCTGAACACCTTAAGCGATGAAGACAGCGAGAAACTTTCAGAAGTATTCCACTCTCAAATGCCTAAATTGGATAAGATGGACTTCCACTATGAGACTCAGGCAATGGGTACAAATGGTGCACCGCTGACCATTACGCAAAGTGAATACATGAGAAGGATGAAAGACCTGAGCCACATACAGCAAGGCATGGCATTTTACGGTGAGATGCCAGACATGTATAACGTCGTCCTGAACAGCGACCACCCGTTGGTTAAAAAGATTCTTGATAACTGCAACAAAGCCACAGAAGAGCAAATCAAGCCTATCCAAGCAGAGATTAAAGGTCTGAAGGCACGTCAATCTGCCCTGCGCGACCAGCAAAGCAAGAAAAAGCCCGAAGAGGTCACCCAAGAAGAGAAAGATGAACTGGCAAAATGCAACAAGGACATTACCGAAGAAGAAAACAAGAAGAAAGAAGTACTTGCCCAGTTTGCCGCAGGTGAAACCACAATACACCAGCTGATAGACCTCGGCTTGTTGCAAAACGGTTTGCTTAAAGGTGAAGCTTTGGTTAAATTTATTAACAGAAGTATTGATTTGATAAAATAAACAGGACAATATTATAGCACGTAAGTAAAAGAGAGGGAGAACATTAATGCTCTCCCTCTCTTTTACTTACCAAATCAAATCAGCCCAAATGGGATGATGGTCCGAAGTGTATCTGCCTTTCCCTAACGAAGAATCATCAATGACCGAACGCTTTGTTTTCATCTCTGGTGTGACAAAGATGAAATCTATTTTGTTCTCCAGCGTATTCTCATGCTTGCCATAGGCGTGAGACGTTGACGGGCCGCCTTTAGTCTTTACTGCTGCCTTCCAAGTATCAATAAAAGAATAGCTGTAAGAGCACAAGGTGAAATAGGTATCCTTGGGTTCATAAGTGTTACAGTCAGCCGTGAATACAATAGGATAGCCTTTGCAAAGTTTCTTGAACTGGGCTTTAATAAACTTTGCCGATTCGTTTTTAGCCGCATCACTCTTATGGTCAAAATGGGAATTGCAATAGAAGAAACGCTTTCCGGTCTTCTTTTCTTCCAATATGACCCAAGCTGCTATACGGGGATATTTGGCATTCCAACTGACAGAAGGGACATCCGGCGTTTCTGACAGCCAAAAGAGTCCTTTTTCTATAAGATTAAACTTATCTGTACGATAAAAAATAGGCGTCGCCTCGCCTTTGTCCTTGCCGTCATCGCGGCCACCAGCCACGTAGGCATATTTGGGCATACGCTCCGCAGCATCGTCCAATTGATTCTTGAAAACCTCCTGCATGCCAACAATATCCGGCTTAACCTTATTGATGTATTTGCACAAAGGTGCCCGTCTGTCTTGCCATAAATTCAGCGGACCATCTTTAGGATTATCCTGACGAATATTGAAAGACATGACACGCAATCTGGATGCCGATACTGCATCAAAAGCAATAAACGACAAGAGAACAATCAGTAAGAATCTGCTCTTTTTCATTTTTCCGAATATACGAAATGATATTTTAAACCTTGATGTTCATCTGTAATCAACTGCCATTCCAGCAGATTATCTTTAGGATCTTCCTTCGGCTTTGGGAAGAAAAACTCATATTGTTTTAAAAGTGCTTCCGCATATTTCTCCTTCAATGATAATACCATATAGCCAATGTCGCCCCAATGACCGGTGGAAGGAATACACAATGTAGGTATAATGCGTGTGGAACCGTAATTCTTTTTTACCCATCCGGGACGCCACACATGGTCGTGGCCATGTATATAGCCGCATGCAGTAGAATCCAGCATCTCATTTCTGACAGCAGTTTCGGCTATTGAATGATGTGCACAAACAAAAACAGGTTTAGTAATCGTTTTTAACTGTTCTGCAAGCCACTGACGCTGGTCATTTTCTATTTTCCCTGCTGTAATCCACTTATCGTGATTATCTCCTTCTTGCAAAGAATCAAGAATGATAAATGCGGCACGGGGTGTATCAACAACATAGGTCAAATAATTTTCAAGTTTGGATTTCGCTGCATGAGCCGGAAATGCGGCTGAAAAATTCTCACGACGGTCGTGATTGCCCATGCCAAGGGTCAAAGTGATGCCCGCCTCTTCAATGGGAGCAATCAATTCTTTCAACAATGCATATTCGGTCGGCTTGCCTGTCAGATAGGCCAAATCACCCAAGGCAATCACGTTACGAGGTAACGGCTTCATCTTCAGGATATCATTTACCGTGCGGATGAGTCGTTCCGGCTGATAACCGCCAGGATTAGTATGAAGGTCGGATATAAACACAATGGTATCATCGTCAAATTTTCCCTTCTTCGCAGCAGGTGCAAGAGACGTAGCGGAGAGACTCTCTGGATTTGTTGAGAAAACTGTTCCAGCCTTAAGAGCAACACCCTGACAACCTAAGACGGCAAGTCCGCTTAAAAATTCTCGTCTATTCATAATATGGAATTTTAAGTTATTATTTTAAGAATTTACATGTTAGCCATTTACGTATCGGTTCATCGTACAGTAAGACACACAGCGATGCCGTAAACAGTGACATGACTGCAATAGCCACTGGAGTTGCTAACGGATGAGATCCAAACGGGTGGATGTCTTTATTTATCCAATCAATATACAGATAAATGAACGGGTAATGTATCGCATATAACGGATAAGACAATCTGCCCAGGAAAGAAACACACTGCTGTTTGAATCCACCTACAGAACCCCGTGCACCATACCAGATAATAAGAGGAAAGAATATTACCACACAACACAACTGGTAAAATACATTCAGCGTAATGTTATGGAAACTTGGTACGTTCATCAACAAAATCAATGCAACGGAACAAATTAAAAACATTGGAGCCTTTAGCGTGGACGGGTGTTTCTGCCTGAACATTCTTGCCATCAACAAACCTGCAGGATAGGCAAATGTCAGACGCAATAATCCTCCGAACATATTGACAGGTTGAGACGACCATCCGTAAGCAATACTTCCGTCAGGTCCATATAATCCCATCAGCAACAAGGCTACGGCGGCAAGTGCAACCCAAAGCTTCAGAACTTTTGTAGACAAGCGGTGCAGCATTAATGCGTAGAGCAAAGACCCGATATATTCGAAGAATAAAGACCAGTGAGGACCGTTGATAGGAAACATTTCTGTGTTGCCCCGAACATCCATGCTCGTCGGGGCTGGCAGCAAGAACATCGCCAACAGTGTAGCCAGCATCAGCATTGACAACGAGACATGGCTACCATCCCATTTCTCACATCCTTGTATAAAAAAGGCGATTACACCGATGAAAACGCCCATTATGACCATTGGGTGAAGACGTATCAAACGACGTTTGATAAAATCTTTCACAGACATTTTATCCCATCTTTCATCATAAGCATAACCCATGACGAAACCCGAAAGAATAAAGAAGAAATCTACGCCGAGAAAGCCGTTAAACATCTGCTGTTCAGGTGCACCGGCTGCAAAAGCAATGGCCTCAAACAAATGGTACAGCAGGACCATACACGCAGCCACACCACGCAATCCGTCAAGAATGTCATAACGTGGTTTGCTTGCTAAATAAATATCATTATTCATAAAAGTTCCTGATCATTTTATATCTTTAGCGCGCTCTTTAAGCCAGTGGGATAAAAGCGCATAAAACTCTTTTCTGTATTTCACGAATTTATCCTTGCCTTTCCCGACAATGTCTTCTGAGGAAAATCCCCAGCCATGACCTCCACCGGGAAAAACATGAAGTTCGGTACTGACGCCGTTCTTTATCAAACCCGTATAATAGTCAATCATGTTATCTGCAGGTACAGATTTGTCATCCGCAGACAAAATAATGAATGCCGGAGGCGTTTGGGCATTGACAAAATTGCCTGGCGAAAGCTCTTTCTGCAATTTTTCGTATTCTGCCACCTTGTTGGCGTATAAATCCGGAGCACCGATAAGGTTATCTCTCGTGTTGCAGGGTTCACCCGTAATAAACTTTAAGCGAGGATATATCAACACAGAAAAATCCGGACGCGTAATACTATCCGTCCAATAGACCGATGCACTGGCTGCCAGATAGCCTCCAGCGGATCCGCCCATGACACCAAGTTGCTTTACGCCCCACTCTTTTGCGTGGTAGCGACAATAACGGAATGCATTTTGCACATCATCCAACGGAACTGTCTTATGCCCGTTAGGCATACGATATTTCAGCACACACACCGCAACACCATGCTCCGTAAGCCATTTGGAACCATACGCGCCCTCATTAAAAGTGGAAACATGAAAAAAACCGCCACCCGGTGTCATAATCACCATCTGACCCGTTGCGTTATGTTTGGGAAAATAGAAATCCATTCTCGCATCATCACCTATATTACGACGTGAACCCTTGGAATTACATATTTCAGGACCACGAAGCCCGTTGTCTTCTTTCGGACCAAAGGTGATTTTCTTACCATTTTCCACAATACCTTTTCCTGCAGCCTGTCCCTTGGGGTACAGCAACACGGTCATATCAGGCTTGAGGTCAATCCGTGATTTTACATCAGGTGTCTCTGTATAAGTCTGCGCATTGACGCTGAGTAAGAGAGACGCCATAAACAGGATACAAAACATTGTCTTCGTATTATTCATAAACATATACATTTGAGTTTTATACGCAAAATCGTATTTAACAATTACAAAGATAACAATAATGTGGAATTAAAAACATCTTAAATGCCATAATCTGTTGCTTAAACAAAAAACACTGGACATTTACTTTAGCTGCAGACTTTGATAGTGCATACTATAACCATCACGCAGGTTCATCGCCTCATTTAGCGTATTATTTTTTATCCTCACGGCGTCAGTTACTGCTTATATGGTGACATTTTTTCCGTTCCAAACGACTGAATGTATATTCCAAGGGATAGAACGTAAGTTCCATTGGACGGAACGTATATTCCAGCCGCTGGAACCGAAAACATAACGCGACAATAAAATCAGAGCGTCAAGGATAGGAGAACATTTTAATCCTTCCGACAGATATATTATAATATTTTAATACTTTTGCAGAAACAAATTTATTTATATGAAATATTTCATCACAACAGTCTCCACGCTTCTACTTGCATTACAATGCTTTGGATGGAGCCAAAAAGGCCATGACACAACATGCGCCATTGCAGAAAACCATTTGACGACAAAGACAAAATCCTGCCTGATGGCACTGCTGGACGGTAAGAGTCTCATCTATTGGTCAAACTGGCTGGATAATGCCAGCAATACCCCCGAGTATGCTTATACCAAAACATGGCACTACAAAAACATTGACGAAGGACAGACTTTTGACAATGCGCCTATAGCAGAGACAGGAAATATAGAGATAGCATTGACTGAGCAAGTCGACAAACTCATGCATGGCGGACTGGCGAAAGCCGACGAGCAGCTTGCGCTGAAAATGGTTATACACCTAATGGGTGACTTGCACCAGCCCATGCATTTAGGGCACAAGTCTGACCGCGGCGGCAACCAGCACATGGTCACATTCTTTAACCGGCAGTGCAACCTACACGAATTGTGGGACGGAATATTGGTAGAAAGTGCCCACAAGTGGTCACACGGCGAGTGGTGCGAAGAAATTGACCGCCTTACCATTGATCAGATTAAAGAAATTGAGCAAGGCAATATCCACGAATGGGGTTCACAGACCTACGAAATATGCAAGGAAGTCTATGCCGACAGTCCGGTAGATTCGAAACTTTCTTACAGTTATGTCGCCAAGTGGACACCTGTAATAGAACAACAATTCATACGCGGAGGCGTACGTCTGGCATACATCTTAAACAGCATCTACGACAACAAATAAGCGCAAGCCATGACAGTAACACTTCTGTTAGTACGCCACGGACAGACAGAGGACAACGTAGCCCGTCGTATACAGGGACAACATCCCGGCAAACTGACTGAAGAAGGCAAGAAGCAAGCTGAAAGAATAGGAGCGTTACTTGAACAGAAACATATAGACATATTCGTTTCCAGCGACTTAAAGCGTGCGAAAGATACAGCACATATCATCAATCAGACACTGCGGCTAAAGCTCATTACAGACCCACTGCTGAGAGAGCGTGATTTTGGCAGATACACAGGAATGCCTTATGGTGTGAACATATCACCGGATGCTACTGATGTCGAATCAGTTGCACAACTCTATGACCGGGCAAAAAGATGGATGCGACAGATATGTACAGAGTATAACAATAAAACGGTTTTGGCTGTCAGTCATGGTTTGTTTCTTAGAGTCCTACAGAGTGCCTACCTCAACAAGCCACTCAAAGAGATAGAACCCATGAACAACACTGAAATCAGAGAATTCGTTATACAAACACCTTTAAGCCTCTCTGATGACGACAATGAAATCGGGGCATTTGAAAGTTAATTCTACTCAAACAATATGAACGACCAAAACAATTTTGCCGGTAAAATCGGAGCAATCTTAGCCACGGCAGGTTCCGCAGTAGGTTTAGGTAACATCTGGCGTTTCCCAACCGAGGCAGGCGCAAATGGCGGAGCAGCATTTCTGCTCATATATATCAGTTTCATGCTTCTGCTGGCTACGCCCATTATGATTGCAGAATTCACCATCGGCCGACACGGGCAGAGCGATGTCATGCATGCCTTTGAATCAATGAGCAACGGCAAAAAAGATTGGCGGTATATGGGCTACTTGCCTGTCATAGCCGGCATACTCGTCTTGAGTTATTATGCCGTTGTTGCGGGCTGGACATTGGAGTATGCTTTCAGGGCTGGAATAAACGATTTCATCGGTAAAACACAGGAAGAGTTCACGCAAGACTTCATCGCCTTTTCGTCCAATCCGCTCAAACCACTGACATGGCTTTTCCTTATCCTTGCATTGACATTTGGAATTGTTGCCTTAGGTGTGCAAAAGGGCATTGAGCGAGGTGCCAAGATAATGATGCCTACCCTCTTTGTCTTTTTGGCTATTTTGGCGATTTGCTCGCTGACTCTGCCAAATGCCTCACTGGGCCTCAACTTCTTATTTAAACCAGACTTTTCCAAAGTCAACAGTTCCACAATCCTGTCTGCCATGGGACAATCATTCTTCACGCTCAGCGTCGGTATATGTTGTCTGTGTACCTATGCCTGCTATTTTAGGAAGGATGTCAATTTAATTAAAGATGGCTTTAAAGTTGCCGCTATCGACACCTTGGTCGCCATCATGTCAGGAGTCATTATTTTCCCTGCGGTTTACTCTATTCCAGGACTGTCACCCGATGCAGGCCCCTCGTTGGTGTTTATCACATTGCCAAATGTCTTCCAAGAGGTTTTTAGCGGTTTGCCCGTCATCGCATACCTGTTTTCACTGATGTTTTATCTGTTACTCGTCATGGCGGCACTGACATCATCCATCTCCATGCTGGAGATGTCCGCGGCATATTTTCACAAGGAAAAAGGCATGAGCCGGCCAAAAGCAGCATTAATCATGTCGCTAATATGCCTTGTCCTCGGTGCAGCCTGTTCCTTGTCTTTTGGGATATGGCAGGATATAACCATCTTTGGTATGGGCTTCTTTGATTTGTTTGATTTTCTCGTCGCCAAGCTGTTAATGCCTATCGGTGGCCTGCTTATATGTATCTATTTAGGATGGATTGTTGATAATAAAGATGTATATGACGAACTGACCAATAATGGTACAATAGCACAACCATTATATCCATATTTCCGTTTTATCATTAGATACTTTGCACCCATCTGCATTGCTATGATTTTCATTACTGAGATAGGGCTTTTGAAGATTTAAGTTTCTCAAATCTGCCCCTATCGTTATAACAGCATAAAAAAAGAAAAGAGTTTATCTAACTGTTTAGATAAACTCTTTTCTTTTGTAGCGCCTAGGGGATTCGAACCCCTGATCTTCTGCGTGAGAGGCAGACGTCCAAGACCACTAGACGAAGGCGCCATATTGATGTTTTTGCGGAAGCTACTGGATTCGAACCAGTGGACCGATAAACTCGGTCGGCAGTTTAGCAAACTGCTGGTTTAAGCCACTCACCCAAACTTCCAATCCGCATTACGCTAAATGCGATGCAAAAGTAATCAATATTTTTAAATCAGCGATACAAATATTGAAAAATTATTCTCAAGAAAATAACGTATGCTGGTTTATTTGCTGCTATTCAGCTATAAACTTATAAAAGTCTGGAACAGTTTTTTTGATATCCATACCTTTGCGGAATACGGCAGACGTTCCGCCGACAAACACATCAGCTCCTTGTGTCGCCATAAATTTAGCACGCTCCAAGGTGATATTGCCATCGGTGGAGATTAAGACATTATCTTTTCCCATATCTGCAAGATACGTTTTCATCTGCTTAACCTTATCCATAATACCCTCTATCATCTTCCCGCCAGCAAATCCAGGACGCACCAACATAAGAAGGACAAGGTCAATGTCATCAACATATGGTTCTATCGCTTCAACCGGTGTCTCTGGATTAAGAGCCAGGCCGACATGCACGCCCTTTGTTTTGAGCAAAGCCATATTTTTGTAAAGAATGTCTTTCTGTAACTCAACGTGGAGTGTCACATAATCCTTACTGGAAAGATTAATACTATTGATGATGAACTCAGGGTCTTCTATCATCATATGTATATCAAACGGAGTATCAGATATCTTTCGCAGACCATTGACAAAGTCTGGGCCAAACGTCAGATTGGGAACGAGATGAGCGTCCATCATATCCAGATGAAACCAGTCTACGCCTCCATCCTCAAGATTTTTAACATCACGGGCAACATTCATTAAGTCGCAACACATCAAAGAAACTGATAATTTCTTATTCATATTTGAATTGGATTAAAAAAGATAGTGCCTCCGCAACGGAAGCACTATCCGAAATATCATATTACTTAAAACTCTAACTGGCCACCTTTGCCGAATGTCGCATGCAGCAGTTCATCATAGAAACATCCACGTTTAGCAAGGTCAAGAAGATTGTAACGCCAACGCATCAACTGAACGAAGTCTGTGCGATAAAGCAGATATTTGCGGTTAACGCCAACATGTTCCGGTTCTGTCGGTGCGCCGACAATCTCAAACATTTTCTTCATCTTAGCATATGGATAAACCTGAGCTCTCAATTTTTCTTTCAACTCCGGCCAGATTTGCTTCAGTTTAGTCAGTTCCTTGCGGACAGTCTCTTTATCGCTGTACTTCTGTGTAATCTGGGTAAGACCGAGGTCTGGAGAGGGGAAATCTTCAAAAATAACACGTGCGCGCTCCTGCTCGTCTTCTAATGACGGCCATGCAGCAACACACTTGTCAACATCAATTTTTGTCAAATCCATTTTCAGGAATTCGTCAAAGATAGCACACATCGTTAACGTGCCTACTGCTACCTGAAAACCATGGCTCTGCAGTTTGCCATGATAACGATGGTGAGTCATATCCATGATGTGACTATAGAGATGTTCACAGCAGGATGCGGGACGACTTGACTTGGCAGCCTGCATCGCAAAGCCACTCAGTGTCAATCCATTGAACAAATTAGCTATAGCGTCAGGATCTCCCTTAGCAACACCTTCGGGATTACTAAGCATCTCGTCCAAAACATCTTGCAATATGTGCCATGCTTCAGGTTGGATAGGCTCAATACCCGAGATTTCAGAAGCAATCATCCATTCACCGCCAGCCGGAACCTTTGCCGCCAAATCTGCGTAACCGGCTGCAGTCATCTCCTTGGGAGCATTTGCAAGGACATCAGTATCAGCAACAAGAGCTATCGGTGCAGGACATTCAAAAGTCTGCTTTGCATTCTGGTATGTAATAGATGCGCCAAAAGAAGAATAGCCGTCAACAGAAGCCGCTGTTGCCACGCTCAGGTAACGCTGATTGTTCTGATGATATGCCGTAAGTTTGCAAATATCATTTATAACACCTGAACCGACAGAGACAGCAATGCGTCCTGAAGACTTCAGCACTTCATCAATCATTTCAATATATTTCCAGTCGGCATGAAACTCTTTGTCGGGAATAAGGAATTTATCCGTATCTATACCGGCCTGAACCATATGATTGTACACAACCTCACCTGCCGCTTTCCATGTATTATCGTCAGCAATAATGACTGCTTTCTTACCAGCAAAATGCTCATTGAAGATAGATGGCACTTGTTTGAGAACGTCCTTTCCTACTACATAAGACTTTGTCTGAGTAGCAATCTTCAAACCACTTTTTATAAGTTCTTCGTTATTCATAATAAAAATATTTTAGTAAACTGATTTCTACTACGCAAAGTTAGCATTTTTATTGTAAACTCAAGGGCTTCTTTAACATCTTTATATTAACTTTGTAACAGAAATCGATAAAAAATACCAAGACAAATGAATACTGTAATGAATCTATTGAGCCTTATTGGAAGTTTGGGCTTATTCCTCTACGGAATGAAAATTATGAGTGAAGGATTGGAGAAATTTGCCGGAAACCAAATGCGTTCAATTCTAAAGTCCATGACAAAAAACAGGTTCTTTGGAGTACTTACAGGTATTTTGATTACAGCGCTTATTCAATCCAGTTCCGCCAGTACCGTCATGGTGGTAAGTTTTGTCAACGCCGGTTTAATGTCATTAACACAAGCCATAGGCGTTATCATGGGTGCAAATATCGGTACAACCATTACCGCATGGGTCATCAGTGCCATAGGATTTAAAGTCAACATCGTCGTATTTGCTTTGCCATTGCTGGCAGTTGGATTGCCGTTGATGTTCTCCAAAAAGAGCAATAGAAAATACATCGGAGAGTTTATTTTCGGTTTCTCTTTTCTTTTCATGGGTCTTAATTATCTGCAAGTTTCTGCCACCAATCTCAACATCGGGAATATCGTGGCAAATATTCTTGCCAATATGGCCGACGGAAGCTTTCTCACCATCATACTGTTTGTCTTTATTGGTACATTAGTTACTATGCTTGTTCAGGCATCAGCTGCGACAATGGCCATAACGATGATGCTTTTTGACATGCAAATCGCCGGTTTTTCCTTTGAACTTGCTGCGGCGTTAGCCATGGGACAAAACATTGGAACAACAATCACTGCACTCATGGCATCATTTACCGGTAATACGCAAGCTCGTAGGGCGGCACTGGCCCATACGTTCTTTAATGTATTCGGCGTAGTTGTCATATTATTAATATTCTATCCTTTCTGCGATGCTGTAAGGTGGTTCGTATTGAATGTCATGCATGTCACAAACAACGATTTGTACTTACTATCCACATTCCACTCGGCATTCAACATCTTCAACACACTTCTTCTGATTGGCTTTGTCAAACAAATTGAGAAAATTGTGTGTCGGTTGCTGCCACAGAAAGAAGAAAACCCGGAATATCGGTTGCGCTACATCAGTGCCGGTTTGCTTTCCACCTCAGAGCTTTCCATCCTTCAGGCTCGCAAAGAAATCGTTGTCTTTGCAGAGCGATGCCAAAAGATGTTTGGATTTGTGAATGACCTACTCAATACTGACAAAGGACAAGAATTTAACTCCATCTTTACACGCATTGAGAAGTACGAGCAGATTACAGACAAGATGGACCTTGAGATAGCCAATTACCTCAACAAAGTCAGCGAAGGTCGCCTCTCTGACGAATCCAAAGCCCAAATTTTGCATATGCTCCGTACTGTCAGCGAGTTGGAGAGTATTGGAGACGCTTGCTTCAATATAGGGCGTACACTGAACAGGAAACGCCAATATACGCAAGAGAACTTTACTCCTAAACAATTTGAGCATATCAGCAATATGCTGATGCTTGTTAAGCAAGCCATGGATGAAATGGTCAACATCGTTTCACGCCCTGAAGGTCAGGAAATTGATCTTCACACCAGCTATAACCTTGAGAATGAAATCAACAACTATCGTAATCAACTCAAAAGCCAGAACATGGTGGACATCAACAACAAACTGTATGACTATCAGATTGGAACGTTCTATATAGATGTCATAGGCGAATGTGAAAAAATGGGTGATTACATCATCAATGTTGTGCAAAGCATCAGCGGAACGAAAGAAGACCTTGTTCCAAAGGAGATTTAGAAAACGCCTAGCTCTCCCCTGTTACGGGCAGACAATAGCGATAAACTGTTTTTGCGGATATTACGCATCGTATTTTTACAATCCCCGATAGATATTATTTATCGGGGATAATCGTTTACGTTTATCGGGGATAGATACATGCATTTATTGTATAGACGGGATTACATACCCCTGCTGACACATTAACAAAGGCAGGCACTCTTTGAAGAATACCTGCCTTTATATGCGATGGTCACATTCACGCAACCATCAAAGAATCACTTGGACAATTTATAAAGAACCGCCTCTGCTTTATTAACCATTTCTGCAGCATCATTCTCCGCAGGGAAGACGTTCGGTCTGAACATTTCAACCGTTTTGTTCAGCAGTTCCAATTTCGCCCCTTTGAGTTCAGTGCGCAATATCTTGATTTTTTCAAAGTCCTGAATACCCTGCACAAGACGTTCCATTCTAATACTTGAGCCGCCGGGATATGCCAAAAAGCAGTCACCTGAAGCCCAAGTGCGGAATCGTCCATCCTGGTTGGGTGCCTTAACCCAACTATTATATGCCCAGCGCAAATAGCCGTCATAACCAGCGGCCATGGCGTGCCAGCCCATAACTGTGGACTCTGCCGGCGGTGAGAAAGTAAACGTATTGGGGCGCTCCGGTCCACAACAAGTATAAAATGTTACTTTCTTGCCAGATTCCTTGCGTACTCTCAAAACTTCCTCCGATAAAAGTTTGTGCTGATAAGTCACACTCAAATCATACATTTTCGGTTCAACCTCGGGATAATAGTCTGCGGCACCTTCAATACGGTAATTCGGGTCAGCCTTATACACAACATCCCATGCGGCGCGCAACATTTCCATCGGACGCTCGTCCATGGCTATACAAGTCTTGTCAAACCAGCCTTTCTGTTTCAAGTGGGCAGCAAAGTCCTTCAGAAATGGCAACAGAAAATCCGCATACTCCTGTGTGCCAGGCTTAAGTTTGAGCACACGGGTACAATTTACTGTCTCATCAAAATATTCAAAGGACAAATGCCACGGAACTATCGTGTAGCAATCAATTTGCTGATTAATACCGACACCCATCATAAACTCTACCCATTTATCAAATACAGTATAATTGTATTCCCATTGACCGTTAAGTTTTTTCGTCTTACCAATCATGCTTTCAAACGGATCTTCTGTTTGTCCATTCCAGGGATGTTGGATTATGGATGTGGTAATAACTTTCTGTCCAGCGTCCGCAAGCAGCTTCATAATAGGACGCATATGGTTGAAATGAGCCTCACTCCATAGTGGAACATTATAATAACGAGCGACAGCATATGGATTTTGCCACAAATCTAAATGGAACGACCAGTCTTTGGGCGCAGGTAGAACATGTTTATTGACCTCTACTACGAATGGAATAGTATATTTCTTTCCATCACAATCGGCAGTCAATTCAGCAGTATACTTACCTGCAGCAGCATCTTGTGGTATGCGAATATCCAACCAGATCGGGCGCAGTGTCTGTGCCGGTATAGACATTTCCGGCAATGGAGACAATCTGTCCGCAACAAGCGAGGAGTCAAAATTGGCGTGATTGATGTGAACTTGGTCCACTTTGCCTGATTTGTTTCTGAAAGCATCAGCCAAAGCGTAACAAACAAAATATCTGTTGACCGCAGAAGCAGGTATTACCTTCTTGCCACATTTCAAATCACTCACTTTGACAGAGAGGCGCCTGATAGCCTGCGGCGCCAATAACACCGCCTGAGCATTGACACGTTCTCCCCTCCAGCAATTTAGCTGAATTTTGGAAGAAAGCACCGGCACTTCGTTACGCTGATAACGTTTGTCTATAGTACCCCAACCGAATGTAACGGTTTTGACATTCTGCCATGCATCAACCGGAGCGGGATTAGGGTCTTGCAACTCAAATTCCCTGTCATTCGCCCATATCGGCAGACAGGCAACGAACATGAAAAATAAAAATAAATTACGCATAAGAATATTTAATTATTTACGATTCAAAACTGTTTGAGTTTTTTTAATGCATTGAATATACCGTCATCATCCACACTGTCAGTAACAATGTCTGCAGCGGTCTTGACATCATCTGATGCATTGCCCATAGCGATGCCTGTTCCGGCATATTGAATCATTGAGATATCATTGCCGCCATCACCGAAAGCAAAGGTATCTTCCTTCTTTATATTGAAATATTTGCAAATAGCCTCTATGCCTTTTTGTTTCGTATTTCCTTTCCCGATAATATCCAGAAAATACGGATGCCAGCGCGTGAATGCACTGCCTTTCAGCCTTTGCGCCAAGACAGATTCCTGCTCTTTGCTGATAAATGCCGTTATCTGGAACAATGTTCTATCAGCAAGAGCTTCTTCTATTGATTCATCTGAACATGGGATGTAAGCAATGTTCAGCAAATCGTAAAAGATATATTTGTACCGCTCACTTTCGCGTACCATATACTTCTCTTCATTCTCAAACATATATACACTTGTCACGCCGAGTTGCTTGGTAAAGGAGATAATATCCCGCATATCTTCATGAGGTATCGGATTAGATGTTAAAACCTTATCGCCCACATAAGTATATCCACCATTCATGGTGATATAGCCGTCAACCAATCCCAAATCGTCCAGTTGGTCGAGATTGTTGATGATTGACTTAGGGCGCCCCGTTGCGATTATGACAAGATTATTCTGCTCTTTAATTCTATGCAGGGCCTCTATTGTACTTCTGGGAATACCGTGGGTCTTGAAACTTACTAACGTGCCGTCAATGTCAAAGAAATATGCCTTCATCTATATTTACTTGAATATTTTACAAAGGTAAGTATATTTTTTCGCAGTCAGTACCATAAGTTAAAAAACTTATTCTCCTCGCTTATGCAACTTTCATATTATCCAACAATAAAGCGCCAATAATATTTACATTTTGTAAAATAGCATTAACTTTGTTTGTGAAGACACTCTTTATTTGATTTTGTTTAACATCTTATAAATATCTTTCTCATGAAATTTTCATTATTAATTTTTGTCGCCTTACTACTCGGTAGCACATCGCTTATGGCGCAGAATGTACAATTACACTATGATTTTGGTCGTAACATATACTCAAATGAAGAAAGCGGACGCCAAAAAGTCACGGCAACATTGGAACAATTCAAAGCTGACAAATGGGGTTCGTGGTATTATTTTGTAGACATTGACTTCAGCAGAAAATTCACAGAAGGAGCATACGCTGAGATTTCTCGCGAATTGAATATTGGCACAAAAGGATTTGCCGCACACGTTGAGTACAATGGCGGACTTAATCGCTTTGGAAGTTTCCAGCAAGCTGCTCTTGTCGGCGGTGCATGGAATGGTCATAACGCTGATTTCACCAAGACATATTCCGTACAACTTATGTACAAACACTATTTCAAGAGTTACGACAACACCCGGACATATTCCAGTGCGCAGTTAACTGGTGTATGGAGTACGACCTTTGCCCATGGCGCACTGACGTTCTCAGGATTCATTGATTTCTGGAGAGGCGAAAATGCGCAAGGACACGGCCAGTTGGTTATTCTCAGTGAGCCGCAGCTGTGGTACAACGCTACAGAACATCTCAGCATCGGCACCGAGGTCGAGTTCAGCAATAACTTTATCTACAACACTTATAACGACAAGAGCTTTTTTATCAATCCGACCATTGCCCTTAAATGGAAATTCTAATTTTTCAAAATATTTATCACAATGCTAAAAAAATTATTTGGCTTCACCCCTGGTGTCAATAGTGTAAAAACCGAGATTACCGCAGGTATAACGACATTTTTGACAATGGCATACATTCTTGCTGTCAATCCTGATATTTTCAGAGCCCTGACAGATCAAGGTATGGACAATGGCGCCGTTTTTTCAGCAACGGCCATAGCTGCCATTATTGGTACATTGATAATGGCCATATATGCCAAAAAGCCTTTTGGACTTGCGCCCGGAATGGGACTTAACGCTTTCTTTGTATACACAGTTTGTCTCGGCATGGGGTATTCCTGGCAATTTGCCCTGACTGCAATATTGCTTGAAGGTATTATATTTATTATTTTGACACTGACAAAAGTACGAACAATGATTGTTGAAGCTATCCCTAACACTTTGAAAAAAGCAATTTCCTGCGGTATAGGTACATATCTTGCCTTCATTGGTTTGCAAAATACAGGTATTATAGTATCAAATCCCGTAACGTCAGTTGGGTTAGGCGATTTTTCCAATACATCTGTTTTATTGGCTATCTTCGGCATATTGCTCACAAGTGTGTTTGTTATACTCAAACTCAAAGGCTCAATGCTTATAGCTATATTAATAACCACTATCATCGGTATTCCATTGGGAATAACCCATTTGACTGAAGTAATATCTGCACCTCCTTCCATTGAACCGATTTTCTGTCAGTTCACATTTGACAAGATTTTCTCATGGGATATGCTCATCATAGTTTTCACCTTTTTGTTTATTGACCTGTTTGACACTATCGGAACTGTTGTCGGTGTTTCTATGAAAACCAATATGATAGACAAAGACGGCAAGGTGAACAAGATAGACCAAATATTCATGGCTGATGCCGTCGCAACTACCGTCGGAGCCTGTGTCGGAGCGTCTACTACAACAACCTACATGGAAAGCGCTGTCGGTGTGGAAGAAGGTGGACGAACAGGACTGACTGCATTTACAATTGCCGTATGCTTTGCATTATCATTACTCTTTGCCCCGCTATTCTTAAGCATACCAACTGCCGCAACTGGACCCATTTTATTTATTGTAGGGGTAATGATGACTGAGCAAATCTGTGATATAGATTTTTCAGATTACTCTGAAGGTGTCCCGGCATTTATCACTATACTATTCATGCCTTTAGCCTACAGTATCTCCGATGCTATAATGCTCGGCATTATCTCCTATGTCATTTTGAATCTTATTACGAAAAAAGGAAAGAACACCAATATGTTCCTTATCGTTCTGGCTATTCTTTTCACATTACATTACATTAGTAACATTCTGTTAATAAAATAACATAACGTAACGAAAAGAATAAGACCAACACGGATTCACGACTTATCTCATCTCTACAGCGCGTCAAACGCGAACACATGAGCGTATGGCGCGCCCCATGTAGAGGTGACAACCAGACGCAATGCATCTGCCTTGACCTTGTCAAATGACACCTTGCGCAGGCGGAGGTAATTGTCCTTATCAGTATATACAGTCTGCCACTTGCCTCCTACCCTTGCCTCAACCTTGAAGTCCTTTGCCATCATGGCAGGGAAATTTACCAGTTCAGTCGTCGCCTCAAGTTTTCTCATTCGCTTGCTCCTGACCTTCAAGTCGGAATCGAATATTATTCTTGCTCCAGACAATTCCACAGGTTTTTTCCAAGTGTAAGTTATCGTTTCTGCATTAGGGGCAACCCATATTCCGTTATCCACATTTTCCCATCTGCGGTCTATACCATTGCGCAGTACCTGAAGTGAATCTGCCATTTTAGCACTCATCGTCAAGTCGGAAGGCTTACGCCAGCGATGCGGCAAGAGCACATCGTCATCCTCAAGAGTAGCCTGAAGCGTCGAAATGTAATCTTTACGCAACTGCGCCGGGGTAATATTTTTCTCCAGCGTGATGGAGGCTGCCGTTCCCGCCGCCTGTCCGAGCAGGGCACACGTCGCCATTACACGTGTAGATGAAAACGCCATATGAGATGTAGAAATGTCGCGCCCTGCAAAAAGCAAATTAGGCACATTGACTGAATAAAGACAGTCAAAAGGAATGCCGTAGAGCTTGGGAGCTACAAATTCAACCGATATGATTCCTCTCTTGTGGAATGCCTCAGGGTCATGGTTATCCAACGTCCATCCGCCGTAAGCGACAACGTCTTCAAAATGTCCGCCGCTCATAACATCATCCTGTGTCAATATGTGAGGACCGACATAACGGATATTTTCGCGTTTACCAGGCAGGGAGCCAATCCAATCCAAATCATAGTCACGACAACGTCCGTCAGGATGGTTTTTCATATACTCCCATACGCCATAGGCGATACGTTTCAACTCATACTGAATATCATTGGCATTGAAGATAGTATTAACAGTTCCTCCGAACTCTATCCACCAGAAGTTATTATCCTTGGGGAATGGTTTCTTATAGTTGAATTTCACTCCCGGTATCGTACTTTTTTTCTTAGAGTAGTTGAAATCATCGTCCGTAAAATGGTAAGCCCAATCAGGTGCCTTAAAAGGATGATACTCATCCGTCTTGCGTAGCTGCAACAACAGTGAATTGCCCATTGTCTTCGCATCTGGAGTTGTTATGTCCACATAGCTTTCATTAAATTCCGTCTTAGCCTCACGTCCCCAACGGTATTTTGCTCCGGACAATCTGAGAATACCGTCTCCTGTACAGTCAGCAAAGAGTTTTCCTTTTATGAGATATTTGGTATAAGCATTGCTATTCCAACATTTAACAGCGGAAATCCTGTCACCATCCATTACGACATCCTGAACAGACGTGTTCAGCAACAGTTTTATATTCTTTTCTGACACTACCGTGGAATATATAACATCATCCCACAATGTATAGCGCTGCAGGGGATTGTAATAGAAATTACGCATTTGCATCTCTTCCAGTATACCCGTCTCCTGACTGTCATCATTTTTTACACCGACAATACCCATACGCATCTCACTTGAAGAGTTTCCACCCAAGACAGGGCGGTCCTGTATAAGAATAACATTGGTACCATGGCGAGCTGCCGACACTGCAGCACAAACACCAGAAAGACCGCCGCCGCAAACAATAAAATCGGCCTCCATTTCCACATGTTTGATAACAGAAGAATTACTCTCCGTTATCATTTGCGCATTGACATTCAACACACATAATGTTGAGAGTACAAAAAGAAACAATAATTTCATTTGTCAATTAATTTTTGTTATTAGTCTGGTGCAAAGGTATTAAAAAAATATCACATACCTCATAATTAAATAACGAACACAAAATTTTGACACAATCTGTTAAATGTTTCAGCATTATACATCATAGATTCCGTAACAAACTGTTTCTTTTTGCCCCGAATGTTATCAATTCCATAGGATGGAACATACATTCCATCAGGTGGAACTTACGTTCCATGCAACAGAACTTACATTCCATCCTTTGGAACGAAAAAAACAGCAGTAAAGTTTAGGATAAATCTCACAATTAGATTTTATTAACTCAGTATTATCCGTGAAAATATTTACTTTTGTCATGATAAGTCTTTGCGACATGAAAAAAACGGTCTTATTGTTACTGCTCCTTATGGCAACTATCGCAATAGAAGCCGGCACAAGGCCAAAGGTCGCCCTTGTGCTAGGCGGTGGCGGTGCCAAGGGTGCCGCGGAAATTGGCGTACTGAAGTACATAGAGAAATCACAAATCCCCATTGACTACATTGTCGGGACAAGCATCGGGTCCATTATAGGCGGACTGTATTCCACCGGTTACCGTTCTGCACAATTGGACTCATTGTTCCGCAGTCAAGACTGGTTGTCTCTCTTGACAGGCAGAGACATCTCGGAGTCAAGGACAATCTTCTCGCATGATTCGACCGGAACACATGTGCTGGGGTTTCCTGTAGGACGAAGAAAAAACAAGAAAAGGAAATGGGGAATGATGTATGGTGACAGCATCGCATCTAAATTTAAAACTTTGACAAAAATCCATGATTCCATTGATTTCAATGATTTACAGACACCATTCAAATGTATTGCCGTTGACATGACGACGTTCAAGGAAGTTGTCTTGGACAAAGGAGACTTACCCTTATGCATGCGGGCAAGTATGTCAATTCCCTTTCTATATAAACCTGTAGAAATAGATTCCATGCAACTGGTCGACGGGGGGCTTCTCAATAATCTCCCTGTAGATGTTGCCAGGAAGATGGGGGCTGATTATGTTATTGCCATCGACCTTACACAGAACCAACATGAAGAAAAAGAAACCGACTTTCATTACACCGACAGCAACATCGGCAAACTCATCAGTTGGAGTCTCTCACGGCCAGATCTGAAGAAATATCATCAAAACGTCAAAGATGCTGATATTTATATACACCCAGACCTAAAAGGATGCAAGCCGTCAGACTTTAAGCCAAAGAAAATTGAGTATATGATAAAACAAGGTGAATATGCGGGAAGGAAAGCAATGGCAGACCTAAAAAAACTTAAAACAAAAATCCAGAAAAAGCAGAAGTAATCGTCAGCATAAACAGATACGCTTACCATCTCACACGGACAGAACAGAGGATCTATCAGGACTTACAACATAAATTCGCATTCTATTTCATTCAATAATAAGCAAAAAATATTATTTTTGCAGACAGATAAACAATAATATACACATGAAAAAAATAGCAATTTTACTATGCATTGCCACGGGGCTGATCAGTTGCGGCAACAAAAAAGATGAAATCAATCTTCCAATTACACGCACCTTCGACTGTGACGTTCTTGTAATCGGTGGCGGACCGGCAGGACTCTCAGCAGCCATCTGTTCGGCAAGAAAAGGCGTCAAAACCATTTTGGCCGAGCGCAACGGTTGTCTTGGCGGCATGGCAACTTCAGGCATGGTGGCACCGCTGATGTCATCTACCACGCCTGACGGTAAGACGATGATTATACGCGGATTTTTTGAGGAATTTGTTGACAGCATGATTGCCGCCAATGGCGCAATACATCCTCTTAAATCAGAGATAGGCTCACTCACAGCCTACCGCGACAAAGGTCACCACGGACTGACGACCTTTGACTACGAATGTTTTAAGAAAACAGCCGAAGACCTTTGCAAGCAGGCTGGTGTGGAACTGCTTTACCATCTCCTCTTTGTCAAAGCTGATACTGAGGACAACAAAGTCACCGCAGCATATTTTGCGACAAAAGCTGGCATCTGGAAAATCACTGCAAAAACATATATAGACTGTACAGGTGACGGAGACGTGGCCGAATCGGCAGGAGTACCTTATATATATGGTGACGGAAACGGCGACATACAAGCCTCCTCTCTCTTCTTCACAGTGCGCAATGTCAACAAAGCAGCCATGGATGCTCACAACGAAGAGTGCAAAAAGAACAACGACTTTGAAGGCCAATTCTATATGCGTGAGATTTTGGCAGCACGTGAGGCTGGAGAATTTCCGATTTGGCGCCAAAAGATTGCATTATTTGAAAATCTTGACGGCACATATACCGTAAATATGGCGCAGAATGACAGCGTTAACGGATTAGATCCGAAACAGATAACAGATGCTGAAATTACTGGCAGGGAACAAGCCGCCATCATTGTAAAATTCCTCCGCAAATATGTCAAGGGATGCGAAAATTGCGAACTTGGAAGCACGGCCGAACAACTTGGCGTAAGAGAAACCCGACGTATAGAAGGTGAATATACAGTCACCGCCGAGGACGCTAAAAACTCAGTAAAATATCCTGACCCCATATTCTGTTGTGCCAACAGCATGGACATCCATCGTAAAGGACGTGTAGAATATGTCGCAAGAAACACCAATGAGCCTTATTACGTTCCGTACAGAGCTTTGTTGCCCAAAAAGATAGACAACATGCTTGTAGCCGGCCGATGTGCATCAGCTGAGCGTCCTGTAATGGCAGCGATACGTGTCATCCCTCCTTGTTTTGCCATGGGACAAGCAGCCGGAACCGCTGCAGCCATGGCTGTCAAGAACGGCGTGTCACCTAAAAAGATTGACTCCAACGAACTTGTTTCTACCCTAAAAGCAGACGGTGTATATCTGCCTTGACGCAAGTACGGATATAAAAATCAATTCCCGAAAGATTCTCAACACAGAACTTTCGGGAATTGTCTTTATATCCTTAAAGCCATAGAGGCTTATCTCAGAACAAACTGGTGACTGCGGGTCTTGGAGTTGCCGGCATAAAAATCAACCGTTATCGAATCGTCAGAAACGTTCAACTTATAAGAACCGGCTGCATTGGAAATACTATAACGCTTCAACCCCGGACGGTATGGCGCATACAACTCAGGAGGACCTGCCTTTCTGGCTTTCTCACTTGTGCCTAACACGTCATAGTGCTCCGGACCTTCACGAAGAACGGTATATTTCCCGTACTCTTCCTCAGCCCATACACTATTCATCGCTAATTGAGTAATATGACCGCCGTAGCCATACCAGTCAAACAATTCTGTCATATGAATATGACCGGCAAAGACAATGGCATTACGCTTAGCAAACTCCGTCAAGAAGTGTTTGAGCAATGCAGGATTCTCGGGAGACTTCTGTCCACCAAACAAATACCAGCGCGGATAACCTCCTACAGACGGGAAAACAGTGCCATGAGAGACAATAAACGTATGACGTGCGCCTTTAGAATCTGACAACATCTTGTCAAACACATCAGGCTCCGGGTCGTTAAAGTCAATGACGATATAAACATCATCGTTTACATAAAAGCAGAAAGATGTTTTCTTGACGGAACAACCCAACTCCTTGGTCATCACTTTGGGCATAAACTCATGATAAGCTTCCTTTGCCTTGGTGCCGCGTATATCGTGATTGCCTACCACTGTGACAAATGGCAACTCGCTTGCAACTTGCGTCTTAATCAGATTTACGGCCTGTGACAACATCTTCTTATGTATTTCAGGATCACCGCAGTCGCCCTGTATCAAATCGCCCATCTGAAGAATAAACTTCGTGTCATCATCAACAAGTTTAGACGCACGTTTTAACATCTTGGGACATCTCTCACGCCACATCTCGCCATTGCGGACAAACTCAGAACGGTGCAACGCATTGGATTTCTCGTTATGGTCAACATATTTAGAATGGAACACAGAGGCTGGTTCCGTGTCATAATGCGTGTCACCCAATATCACTACATTATAATCAGACTTGCCCACTTGGTATACGGGCTTTGCCAATGCCTGTTGATCAAATAAAGCCAAATTGGCCATACCCATGGCTGATAATGATATAAATCTTCTTCTATCCATACTTAAAATCGTTTCAGTACAACAAATTTAGAGAAAAAATGTCGTATATTTGTTTACATAAACAAAAATATATATAAATTTGTGATAAATAAACGGTAAAATCATGGATAGACGAAGATTTATATCACTCTCGGCATCAGGATTGCTAAGTATGGCACTGGCCGACGAGATGGCACAATTAAGTGCAAAAGCCCTAAAAAATGACAAAGAATATTCAATAGTCATATTGGGTGATACCCATTTTGATACAGAGCCAGCCAGTGCATATCACTCCAACTACAATGAAAAAGTTGAATGGCTTAACCGTGTGCAACGGGCTGAATTTGCCCGCAACGGCGAGATGTGGCGCGAGAGATGCCCAAGACTGCTTAAGAGAGCATCCAAACTGATTACACCTGATACAAAAATGGTATTTCAAATGGGTGACCTGATTCAAGGAGACTGCGGCAAAGGTGAAGTACACCAAAAAATGCTGTCAGATGTAATGAACAGTTTCAAGAAAGAATTGGGAAACCTACCATTTGTCACTGTCGTCGGCAATCATGATATCCGTGGTGTGGATGCAAAAGAGACTTATCACAGATATATGCCACAAAGAATGTCAGAAGAACTCGGCAAGCCCATCAAGAAAACAACCTTCAGTTTCAATATAGGAAAAGATGCTTATATCGTCATTGACTTCAATCATCCAGACGATGAAGAAGTAGAGAAACTTCTAAAAGAGACAGAAGGTGCTCGCCATACTTTTGTTATTATTCACGGCCCGTTATTCCCATACGACTCCGCAAGTTGCAGATGGTTCTACCATGGAAAGAACACACCTGAACACACAGCGGCAAGAAGACACTTCAGAGAATTGTTTGCTAAACGCAACGTGATATGTCTCTGCGGACACGTACACACGACAGAACTGGCCGACTGGTTTGGCGACGGTGGCCGTATCACACAAATGACCATGAACAGCGTATGGTCAAAGGATGAACTCGGCACATATACAGTGGCATATGAAGGTGCCGCACAATATGGTGAAAGGCGCAAAAAAATCGCCCACAACGATAATGGTAGCGAGACAACAGACGAAACACCTCTGTTTGACGAATACAGGACAGGATTGAAACGCTACTCGTTCTCATTCGCTGCCGGTTCCTACAAGATGCACGTCTCCAAAAAACATATATCAATCGATTTCTACGCAGGTGACTCAATGGATATTAGTCACACTTTCGAACTCAGATAATGGACAGGAGAACATTTTTACAGCACAGCGTCGTTCTTTCCGGTGCATTTTGTTTAGACTTTCCAGCCTTTGCCAGAAAAATTAAGAGCTTTGGCAAACCCAGATTAAAAATCGGCATAGTCAGCGATATCCATATCCGGGATATTAAAAGTGCATCTACGTTTGAGCACACACTGGAATACTTCCGTAGCCAGAATGTGGATGGCGTGATTATCGCCGGAGACATCGCTGATTACGGATTTGAGAGCCAGTTCGCCAATGCGGCTGAAAAATGGTACAAAGTATTCCCGAACGATCTGGCTCCCGATGGACATATTGTAGAAAAGCTTTTTGTATATGGTAACCATGACTTAGAGGGTCACAACTACGGATTCGTGAAAAAAGCGCATCCTGATGGGGCATACCGAGAGAAAGAAAAAATATCCGGCCGACAAGCTGAAATTTGGGAGAAGTATCTGCATGAAAAATGGGAGCCCATCCAACTGAAACAAGTCAACGGATACTATTTTATATGCGGGCACTACCAGAACAGGAAAAACATGCCTGGACTTGACAAATTCCTGGAAAGACATCACGACAAACTCGTCAACAAGAAAAAGCCGTTCTTTTATATCCAACACACACATCCCAAGGACACATGCTCGTCTCCATATGTATGGGGACAAGATGGCGGCGAAGTTACCAAACTCCTGTCAGCTTATCCGAATGCCGTTTCCTTCTCCGGACACTCACACACACCTTTGACCGATGACAGAACCATCTGGCAAGGAGCATTCACAAGTGTCGGCACAGCGTCTCTTTCCTATGTCTTCCCCATTGGAGCCAGAGAGAACAGTGAAGTATTCAGGGTAAAGGAAAAGGTACCGGCACAAATGCCGGTGATGGACTACTACAAAGGCAAGCATGGGATGCTGATGACCGTATACGAAGATTATATCACATTAGAAAGAAGAGAATTTATCCACGATGAACTTCTTGGAGATAATTGGATTATACCCCTTCCCCATTCCACTGCAGATGCACCTTTGTCCTTTGAAAACCGGGCCCAAAAAGCGAGTGTCCCTCAATTTGGGGCAAATGCAAAAGTCACCGTCACGCGAGGAACGGGCAAAAGCAGAAACAAAGAAGAGAAAAAACAGATTATTGCTCACTTTCCTTCCGTACTTAAAAAGACAACAGGTGTGAGGGCTTTTGACTATGAAGTCCAGGCTGAAATCCGAGATGAAGACGTTTCAAAGGTAATGATGACAAAGCGCATCTTCTCGCCGGGCTCAATAATGGGTGAAAATCATGATGAGGAAGAGGTGACATGTGTCTTCGCAGAAGACGAAATCCCTTATAAAGCGCCTATACGCTTTGTTGTACGTCCATGCGAATGTTTCGGCAAAAAAGGCAACCCCATCTATTCAGAATGGATAGAAAATAATTAAATAACTCAGGATGAAATTTGATTTATACCAAACATTAGCTATTGCTGTCGTTGCTTTAATTGCAGGACATTTACTGAGACGCTATATTAAGGTATTAGTCAAATTTTGTATTCCCGCACCTGTCATTGGTGGCGTACTCTTCTCTCTGCTGACACTTGCAGGATACGTCAGTGACATTTGGACCATCGACTATGACGACACGCTCAAACAGGTGATGATGGTGTTTTTCTTTACTTCAGTCGGCTTTACTTGCAATCTGAAAGTCATGAAGCAAGGCGGAAAGACCCTTGCCGTATTGGTAGCATTGACATTTGTCATCATCCTCTGCCAGAATTTCATTTCAATTGGTGTCGCCAATGCCTTAGGTTTAGACAGAATGACAGGATTGACAGCGGGCAGTATCCCTCTGATTGGCGGACATGGCACCAGCGGTGCATTTGGTCCGATATTAGAGAACATAGGTGTCAACGGAGCCACTACACTATGTACCGCCGCTGCCACATTTGGATTGATAGCAGGATCTCTGATTGGAGGCCCTGTAGCAGAACGCCTCATAGAGAAACATCACTTATTTAAAACCCTCTCAGATGAGCCGCAGGACTTGTCTCCGCAATATTTTCATACAGAAAAAGACGAAGAGGAGAAACCAATTGATGCACTGGGCAACAGCTATACCATTGCGTTATATCAGTTAATCATCGCCGCAGGTATCGGAACAGGTATATCTTATTTGCTCTCCCTCGCAGGATTGACCTTCCCTATTTACATAGGAGGGCTCATCGTGGGTGCCATAATGAGGAACATCAGCGAATTTAGCAAACTGTATACTATCCACATGAAACCCATCAATCTTTTCGGAGATTACAGTTTATCGCTCTTTCTTGGCATAGCAATGTGCACCTTAAAATTATGGGAACTATGGGATTTGGCTTTGCCGCTGATTCTCATGCTTACAGCACAACTAACTTTCATGATACTGTTTGCATATTTTATCGCCTTCCGCATGTTGGGAAAAGACTACGACGCCGCAGTCCTCACTGCTGGCATCTGTGGCTTCGGCATGGGAGCGACACCTAATGCCATGGCTAATATCCAAGCCGTTTGTGCCAAATACCAGCCCAGCATTAAAGCATATCTGCTCATTCCTATCGTAGGCAGTATGTTCGTTGATTTTCTCAACAGTATTACTATAACAGCATTTATAAACTTTTAATTAAATAACTATGAACAGAAGACATTTTCTAAAAACAGGCACCCTCGCTGTCATGGCATCAGGGCTTGTCAACAAATTGTTTGCTTTTAATAGTAGTCAGAAACAGACAGGCTTCGGACCTGTAACTTGCGAAAACATCAAGGCAGGGAAAGATGATATGAAAGTTCTCTTTTTAGGTACAGGTGCGGCTGGTTGGAAACCTGGAGGCAACTCTCCCCGTCGCAACAGCAGCATTTTGGTGGAGGATAAGTTTCTCATCGATTTTACAATCAGCGTTGAGGATATGCTGCCTAAAAACGTTCATCCAAAAGAAATCTTCTACACGCACTCTCATGCTGACCACTATCAGCCCGAAAGAGCAGTTTTGCTCGGTGTTGAAAAAGTTTTCCTTTCAGAGACATGGATTGAACGGGCGCGTGAAAATTTCAAGGCTGCATCAGAAAAGACAGGCAAGCCTATGCCCGAAATTGTACCCCTGAAACTAAATGTTCCTGTAAAATTACACGGTTTAACCATTACACCTCTTGCCGCAAACCATGCGACAAATGATTATAACGAACAAACGCTGATTTACCTTATCGAGAAAGGTACTACCGAAGATAAATTAGGTGTCAGATTATTATATGCAACTGATACAGGCGGCATTATGGGTAGAGCGTCGCGTTCTGCCGGCATTGATACACACAAGAGTCTGACTACGCCACGTGCCATTACTGCGTTTGTCATGGAATCAACCATGGGAATGGGTCACGATGAAGACTACCGAATGTTCAACCACAGCTCGTCGGAAGTAGTATCACGCATCACAAACATGCTGATTAAGACCCAACGCTACCTGCCGCCAAAAGGACAACCCGTCTACATCACACACATGAGCAACAGCTTGCACGACCGCAAATCACAAGAAGAAATCAACCAAGGTTTGCCCGTTCCTTTAAGGGCTGCTTATGACGGTCTTGAAGTTGTTTTCAAAGCAGTTGAAAATGCATAATTTGCATATAAAAAGGGCTAATTTCGGGTCATGTTAAAAAAATAATAAAAAAATTAAATATTTTTCCTCCAATATTTTGTTTGTACTAAAAAAATTATATATCTTTGAAGCAGAAAATAAGGAACAAAACCTTTAATTATTAACTTTTTAAATTAAACGAAATGAAAAAATTAGTTGAACAAATCGTTGCTACTGCTGAAGCATTGAAAGCAGACATCGTTAAAGAAGGTAACAAAGCTGCTGCTGCTCGCGCACGCAAAGCTACTCTTCAATTAGAGAAATTAGGCAAAGAATACCGCAAGGCTTCTATTGCTGCCGCTAAGAAATAATAAGGCAAAACCTTTTAGTTCTTAAAAAAAGCCGTTACTGAAATCTCAGTAACGGCTTTTCTTATATAATAATCATTGAATGGATTATATCCACCGCACCGTCGAGCCTGCTGATGAACTGTAAAATGATTAATACTTCCAACTACCGACATTTTACTCCAACCCTGTTTATACGTTCTCCATACAAAATCTGAAGGGACCATAGCACCACTTTAGCCCAACAAGTTTCCTGTTCCACGGAATGGAACGTATGTTTCAGCCGCTGGAACTTACATTCCAGCCTTTGGAACGGACCGTTTATCGGCAAAAAAAAGAAAACACGAACCGGACAGTCATGCATAGATATCATCTGGCGTCAGCGACAACCATCACCTTGTTATGCTAATCCTGTCCGGATATCCAATATCTATCGGCAAAAACAACAATATAAACCGACAGAATATATTTAATTCACTCTATTTCAAACTACTACGGTTTTACAGCGAGAGCAGAAATTGCTCCGCTTTGTTCATAAAGAACACATGCCCGCGGGTATTCAGGTGACTGACATCTGTAGGAGTCTGACAATATTTATTTCTGAATGCAGGACTATACATTCTTACATCGGATTTTCTGCTTGAATCAAAGATTGGAATGGCATATTCGCCGCATACCTCTATCATGGCATCTACGTAGTCCATGAGCTTTATCGGCTTAGGGTCTTTTGACGCATCCGGATAAATACGCCATGGTGTAAAAAAACATATCTTTGCATCAGCATACTCTTCTGTCAGATGCCGGCACAGAGACCTCAGTCCGTCTTTGAACTCATCAATTGAGATCTGTTTATTGTAATCGTTCTTACCACCGACAACAACAATATAGTCTGCATCCTTATCCATAACTTTGTAGCGTGTGACAAGAGGCTCGCCTGAAGCCTTCGGTGTCACTATACCATTACCATTTTTGCCATAGTTGCGATACACCATTTTATATTTTTCGGCTATCCTTGCATGCCAAGTGTTTTCCTTAGGCTCTTTGTGGTTATATACATAACTGTCGCCCAATACATTTATCTTTTTCCCATATAACGCAGCATCAGGATGCTTGCGCGCATTAGTCAAAGAAACGGTCATCAATGCTATAATTATTATGATTAAACTTTTCATCCTTGCCTCTTTTACCTAATCACAATTCTGTTACAATATTTTCCAGTAGTTTTCTGTTCTTCTCTGATATATCCATTTCAGGGTGACCTATAGGAATCAGCACGACTGGCTCAATATTCTGGGGTAAATCAAACAATTCTTTTGTTTTTTGAACGTCAAAGTTGCATACCCAGCATGTCCCTAATCCTTTTTCAGTGGCAGCAAGACAAAGATGCTCTACCGCTATCGACAGGTCAACAATACCGTGCGGACGACCGTCGCTTTGACGGATCCATTCCTCTTCATGGCAGACACAGGCTATGATGACACACGGAGCAGTCGCAAACCATTCGCGCAGATAGCACTGGCGCACCTTATGAAGTGACTCCGGAGTCTCACAGATGTAGAAATGCCATGGTTGCCTGTTAACAGCAGAAGGAGCAAGCCGGACACACTCCATAACATAATCCAAGTCTTTCCTGTCAATATTCTTAGAAGAATAATTGCGTATGCTGCATCGCTGCGTGACTAAATCAATAAATTCCATAATACATTATCATATTAACATAAACAAAGGTAGGCATTTCTTTCCAACAATTAAATAAAAAGAAATATCTTTGTAGTAGAAAATTTCAAAATATATCATAGCATGAAACGCATTTACATTTTACTTGTGCTGTGCATCGCATTGAGCATTAGCGCATTTGCAAAGAAAGAGTTAAACATCGGTTCGTACAACATCCGTTTATTGACCAAAGTTGACTATGAGCATAACGATGGTTGGGACCAGCGCCGTAATATCTTATGCGACCTTATCCGCTTTCAAAATTTTGATGCCTTCGGTGCCCAAGAAGTCACTCATCCACAATTGGAGGATATGTTACAACGCTTACCGGACTATGAGTATGAAGGTGTAGGACGCGACGATGGCGCGCAAAAAGGTGAATACAGTCCCGTATTCTACAACAAGACACGTTTCAAGAAACTTGGTGGCGGCACGTTTTGGTTGAGCGAGACACCCGATAAAGTTTCTTTTGGCTGGGATGCCGTATGCCGCCGTGTATGCAGCTACGTTCACCTCAAGGACAAAGAGACAAAACAGGAGTTTTGGTTCTTCAATGCACATTTGGACCACAGAGGCACAACAGCAAGAAAAGAAGCCGTTAAGCTCATTGTAGCCAAGATTGCCGAACTTGCAGGAAAGACAGACAACATCGTTGTGACAGGTGACTTTAATGTAAGCCAGTTTAGCGAAGCCTACGAGACCATGGTCGGTTCACAGAAACTTGTGGACGCTTATACTGTGGCAAAAGCGAGATTTGCCCCCGGCGGCACTTTCAACGGTTGGGACGCATCCAATTTCACAATATCACGCATTGACCACATCTTTGTCGGGAAAGGTACTGAAGTAAGCCGTTACGGCGAGCTGACATACCACTATTGGTTAGGCGAGAAAATCTCTGATGCTGAATTCAGAGCAGCTCCCACTGACATCAAAGCTGAGAAACGCGAGGTACACTGCCCGAGCGACCATTATCCAATCAATGCCTGGATTACATTCCCCAAGAAGAAATAATCACACCACATCACCGAATAGTCCTGTTGGCGCACATTACGTTAGCAGGACTATTCTTTAGCATTTGTATGAAGAATATTATTATACGCAATCTGCGCATCGGGAAAAACATCTATGCCGTCAATCTCTTCAGTATCGTGTTTTCACGCGGCAAGCTCAGTCCCGTCATTGCAAATCATGAATATATTCATACACTGCAACAGCGCGAAATGCTTTTTATCTTTTTCTATATATGGTATATCCTTGAATGGATAGTCAAGTCTGTCTATTACCTTGACACAAATAAAGGTTATGAAAATATCGGATTTGAGCGTGAGGCTTACCTTCAACAGAACAATCTGAGCTACCCATCACAGCGCAGGCATTATGCGTGGTTCAAATATCTAATAATAAAAAATGGAGAGAAATCATGACATTTCTCTCCATTTCCATATTCTCTGGTTGTTTTTAATCCAAGCCTTCCATTTCTTTGAAGTACTTGTATGTTTTTACTGTCAGTTCGTCGGCAGCTTCTTCGTCGCATACAATAATACCTTTTGGATGGAACTGCAGACAGGTAATCGTACACATGTGGCTGACTGCTCCCTCTACGGCTTCACGGAGCGCACGTGCCTTGTTGTGACCATTGGCAACAATCAACACCTCCTGAGCAGATGTCACCGTCTTAACACCAACAG
>CACXEH010000040.1 GCA_902766625.1 uncultured Bacteroidales bacterium
ATAAGGAAGAAGAAGTATAGTAATTTGTTCACAAGTCTAATATCTTATCTGTCATAATTCATTGTATGTATTACTATCAGGACCATCTCCCATGAAATCTATATAGTCTAAATAGATGTCGCCTGTATTGTTCTCCTGTATTAGTTTCCAGTTGTATGTTTTAGCATCACTAAGAAAAGTGGACCCTTGCCTAAAATTATTATTCTTGATATATACTTCATCATCGAAAAAAGTATCAGCGAAACTTACTCTTTGATAGAATTCATTTCCGCATAATAAAAATAATCCTTTATTTGGACCACCTTCAGGGTAGTAAAATTTACTTTTTAAAACATTATTCTCAAATTTAAATCCGTCGTAGAAGGATGAATTTTGAATTTTAAGTTTTTCAATTCTGCAATTTATAATCTCAACAGGTAGAATGAAGTCAGAAAAACTTAAATCTAACAATTCTATTTCAATATTCTTGAGGCTTATCTTTTCATGATATGTTGTCAAGTATACTACAAATTGAGATCCAAGAACATTCCTTTCTTCTGTTTGTTTTTTGTTTCTAAAAAAATTACAAATTTTCATCTTTTAAGTGTATTATTCTGTCTCCTCTAACAAAAGGTTTATCCATCGGAACTAAGTTATATGATGTAATTGTTTTTCCAACAAGATGAACTCTCATTACCTTGGGGATGCCATTGATAGATATATAATATGTATTTATTCATGGAAGTGTACTAATTCTGGAGTTTTACCATAAAAAAAAGCAGGCATTTCAATACGATTGTTTACCAAAGCAAAAATAACAAAATAATATTATAATTATTAAAAATATGCATCTTTTTCCCCAATCAATCATCAAGTATAGAGAAACACACCTCTCTAATAACTGACACGAACATCAATGGTATATTTTCAGTCTTATTTTACGCTGCACGTGTTGCTGTTTCCCGACAAAGTTTTCTATTCCAAAGGCTGGAACGAACATTCGCACAGACGGAACTTATGTTCCAGCCCATGGAACTTACATTCCATCCTATGAAAAGAAAAACATAGCGCCCTGATGCCAGCGCATTTGCATCGTCAACATAGCAAATAAGCGGCCTGAACTGTTTTTTTACAAGAAGATTGGGCTACTTTACCGCAAATAATCAAGAAGGGAAAACAATGCGTGACTAAAAATAAGTAATTTTGCCATGAATAATAAAACGAAAAGGTACGCTTGTTTGTGCCCATAAGAAATTCTATTTTGATTTCACAATGAAAGTATTAAAATTTGGAGGAACGTCTGTAGGTTCCGTAGAGAGTATCAAGAGTCTCAAGGGTATCGTTGAGTCTCAAAGTGAAGATTGTATCGTGGTTGTCAGTGCCTTGGGTGGCGTGACGGACCAGTTAATCAGGACATCAAAGCTGGCACTTGAGAAAGGCGGCGCATATGAGGATGAATATCTTGAGATGCTGAAGCGCCACAGGGACATGATTAAGGCTATTATCCCTGACGAGACTAAACGCGAGGAGTTGATGAAGACAGTCAACGGATTGTTTGATGAACTGCGATCCATACTTTACGGAATACATCTTATAAAAGACCTCAGTCCGAAGACTATGGATGTCATTGTGAGTTACGGCGAGCGCATCAGCAGCCCTATCGTCGCTGCCCTCATAGACGGAGCAGAATGGAAGGACTCGCGCACCTTTATCAAGACTGAGGTAAAGCAAGGCAAACGCAGTCTGGCGGCAGACAAGACCAATGAACTGGTCAAAAAAACGTTTAAGACACTGCCGCACATCACTGTTTGCCCCGGATTTATCAGTTCTGACAAGACTACCGGCGATACGACAAACCTCGGGCGGGGCGGAAGCGACTATACAGCGGCCATCATCGCCGCCGCGCTGGATGCCGAAGTGCTGGAAATATGGACTGACGTCAACGGCTTTATGACGGCAGACCCGAGGGTAATTCCCAATGCATATACCATAGATCAACTCAGCTACGTGGAAGCGACCGAGCTATGCAACTTCGGAGCCAAAGTAGTGTATCCACCGACAATATATCCTGTATGCATAAAGAACATACCTATACGCGTACTCAACACATTCAACCCTGAAAACAAAGGTACAATTATCAAAGCCAAGATTGAGGGCGACAACAAGCCCATCAAAGGTATCTCAAGTATCAAAGGAACAGCGTTGATAACGGTATCAGGACTCTCCATGGTCGGTGTAATCGGCGTAAACCGACGCATTTTCACGGCATTGGCGGAATCAGGGATATCGGTATTTATGGTGAGTCAGGCTTCATCCGAGAATTCAACTTCAATCGGTGTACAGGAGGCCGACCTGCAGGCTGCCATTAATGTGCTTAACAATGAGTTTGCCAAAGAAATTGAGACCGGAGCCTTATACCCCATGCAGGCAGAGACAGGGCTTGCCACCGTGGCGATTGTGGGCGAGAACATGAAGCACACGCCAGGTATTGCCGGCAAATTGTTTGGTGCATTGGGCCGCAGCGGTATCAGTGTCATCGCCTGTGCGCAAGGTGCGTCGGAGACGAATATCTCATTTGTCGTAGACAGCAGTCTGCTGCGTAAGACAATGAATGTGCTGCATGACTCTTTCTTCCTTTCTGAAAACAAAGAGCTCAATCTGTTTATCTGCGGCGTAGGTACGGTCGGAACCCATCTGATTGACCAAATCCATTCACAATATGAGAAACTGATAGAAACACGCCACCTGAAACTGAATATTGTAGGTATAGCCAACAGCCATAACGCCCTATTTGACCGCAACGGATTAAACCTGGACACCTACAAGGAGGACCTGAAGAACGCACCGGCAAGTGACATCAACCGTCTGCTGGACGAGGTAATCCATATGAACATATTCAACAGTGTCTTTGTTGACTGCACGGCAAGCAAGGAGGTGGCAGCGATATATCAGGCACTGCTGGAACATAACATCAACGTGGTCGCCGCCAATAAGATTGCGGCATCTTCAAAATACGAAAAATACATTGCCCTGAAGCATACGGCATTGTCTCGCGGAGTAAAGTTTCTGTTTGAGACAAACGTCGGTGCAGGACTTCCGATAATAGGCACAATAAATGATTTGCTTAACTCGGGTGACAGGATTCTGAAAATTGAAGCCGTTGTCAGCGGTACGCTGAACTTTATATTTAATGAGCTTTCGGCTGATGTGCCTCTGTCAGAGACAATCAGGCGTGCCAAGGAACAAGGCTACAGTGAGCCTGACCCGCGTGTGGACCTGAGCGGCAAAGATGTCATCAGAAAATTAGTCATCCTGGCGCGCGAGGCCGGATACAAAGTTGAAGAGGAAAATGTGGAGAAGCATCTCTTTATTCCAGACGATTATTTTGAAGGCACTCTGGAAGAATTTTGGAAGAAGATACCTTCTCTTGACGCTGACTTTGAGAAAAAGCGCAAAGAGGTGGAGAAGGCTGGAAAGCGCTGGCGCTTTGTTGCCCTGCTTGACCACGGCAATACCAAGGTTGCCTTGGAAGCCGTAGACCCACAGCACCCGTTCTACAATCTAGAAGGCTCCAATAATATTATTCTTCTTACCACAGAGCGTTACAAGGACTATCCGATGATGATTAAGGGCTATGGCGCGGGAGCAAGCGTAACCGCAGCCGGTGTCTTTGCCAACATAATGTCTATCGCAAATATATAATCTGCCTATGAAGCATCTTATTATTTTGGGTGACGGCATGGCAGATCATCCTATAAAAGCATTGGGAAACAAGACTCTTCTCCAATATGCCTCCACGCCATATATGGACAAGTTAGCCCGTGAAGGGCGCACAGGACGCTTGCAGACAATACCTGAAGGTTTCTTGCCCGGAAGCGAAGTAGCCAACACTTCCATTCTCGGCTATGACTTGAATGAAGTCTACGAAGGGCGCGGTCCTCTGGAGAGTGCCAGCATAGGCTATGAGATGCGCCCTGAGGATATGGCGATAAGATGCAATATCATCTGCCTTGAAAACGGCGTGATAAAAAATCATCATGGCGGCCATCTGAAGACCGAGGAAGGAGATATGCTGATTAAGTATTTGAATGAGAAATTGGGTAACGAGAACATCAAGTTCATTACAGGTATTCAGTATCGCCACCTGCTGGTTATAAGAAACGGCAACAAGCATTTAGAGTGTGCACCGCCACATGACTACCCAAACAAGGCATGGAGACCGTTGTTGGTTAAGCCTGAGGAGGGATATATTGACGAGAACGACGGGAGAATGACTGCACAAGAGACCGCCGATTTGCTCAACGAACTGATTCTAAAGTCGCAAGCGCTATTGGCGGAGCATCCTTTCAACAAGCAACGGGCTTTGAGCGGGACAGATCAGGCTAACTCTATCTGGCCTTGGAGCGGAGGATACCGCCCTAAGATGCTGACCCTCTCACAGCAATATCCCGCAATAAAACGCGGAGCAGTTATCTCTGCAGTCGACTTGATACGTGGCATAGGACATTATGCTGGTTTGCGCATCATTGAAGTTGAAGGTGCCACAGGATTGGCGGACACGAATTACGAAGGTAAGGCTCAGGCTGCCATTGAGGCCTTAAAGACTGATGATTTTGTCTTTTTACATCTGGAAGCCTCTGATGAAGCAGGACATGACGGAGACGTACAACTGAAACTGGACACGATAGAATATCTGGACCGACGGATTGTCGGACCGATTTACGAGGAAGTATCAAAATGGGATGAGCCTGTATGTATTGCTGTTCTACCCGACCATCCGACGCCTGTAGAATTGCGTATTCACATTGCAGAACCGGTGCCGTTCCTGATTTGGCATCCGGGAATAAAACCTGACAGCGTACAGCAATATGATGAAGAAAGTTGCGCAAAAGGCTCATACGGCTTATTGCATCTGACTGATTTTATGAAAACTTTAATGGAAATAGAATAGCATTATGAGATATTACAGCACAAACGGCAATGCTCCGATGGCTACGCTGCAAGAAGCAGTGACTCAAGGACTGGCATCTGACAAGGGTTTGTTTATGCCCGAGCGCATCGTTCCCATGTCAAAAGACTTTTATGAGAAGATTGAGGATATGTCCTTTCAGGAAATAGCCTTTCACGTTGCCATGGCATTCTTCGGCGAAGACATCCCGGAGACGGATTTGAAAGACATTGTATATGATACTTTGCAGTTTGACTGCCCTGTGGTAAAGGTAGAGGACAGCATCTATAGCCTTGAACTCTTTCATGGTCCCACACTGGCGTTCAAGGATGTGGGAGCACGCTTCATGGCCCGTATGCTGGGATATTTCCGCAAACAATCAGGTGCTAAAGATTTAATTAATGTCCTGGTTGCTACAAGCGGCGATACCGGCAGTGCCGTTGCAAACGGTTTCTTAGGCGTTGAAGGGATTCACGTCTATGTGCTCTATCCGAAAGGCAAGGTTAGCAATATACAAGAAAGCCAGTTCACGACATTAGGACAAAATATCACCGCCATTGAGGTAGATGGTGTCTTTGACGACTGTCAGGCTTTGGTAAAGAGCGCCTTCATGGATAAGGAACTCAACGCGCACATGACACTCACCTCGGCCAACAGCATCAATGTGGCACGTTTCCTGCCACAGTCATTCTACTATTTCTATGCTTATGCTCAGATGAAAAAGTTTGGCAAAGCCGGGAATCTCGTTTTCTGCGTACCCAGCGGCAATTTCGGTAATATCTGTTCCGCCCTGTTCGGCAAGAAGATGGGACTGCCCGTCAAACGGTTTATCGCGGCAAACAACGCCAACGACATCTTCTTTAAGTTCTTGCAGACAGGAAAGTACGAGCCAAAAGCCAGCGTACAGACCCTTGCCAATGCAATGGATGTGGGTGACCCCAGTAATTTTGCCCGGATATTTGATTTATACCATAAGAGCCATGCCGGCATCTGTGCAGACATAAAAGGTGCCACTTACAGCGACACGCAAATTGCTGAGACTATGGCTCAATGCTACAAAGATACAGGCTACGTGTTAGACCCTCACGGTGCTTGCGGTTATCGTGCATTGAAAGAAGGACTGCAAGAACATGAGACGGGATTGTTCTGTGAGACAGCCCATCCGGCAAAATTCCAGTCTACAGTCGAGGCTATCATAAAAGACAACGTCGAGATTCCAGCACGACTGGCAGCGTTTATGAAAGGTACGAAACAAAGTGTTCAGTTGCCTAAGACCTTCGCCGCTTTCAAAGCATATTTAATGCAAGAATAAACAGAAGGACACATGAAGAATGCAAAAATATTGTTTTCTTTATGTCTGATTGGGACACTGCTGTCAAGTGTCTCATATGCAGGCAAAAACAATCGTGACTGCTTTCCTGACGGTACGGAGATATCTGAGTGGTATCACAAGTCAGAGACAACACCACTTGCAGAACTTGGCAAAGTATATTGCCTTACTAACTATGGTGTAGCCTTGGATTCCACCATAGTGCAGACAATGGCCATTCAGCGTGTCATAGATATCGCAGCCCAGTATGGCAAAGAGGCTTGCGTGCTTATCCCATGTGGTACATTTCTATCAGGTGCCCTTCACATGCGCCAAGGGGTAAATCTCTATTTGCAGAAAGGCGCCTGTCTGAAAGGAAGTACAGATATTTCTGATTTCCCCATAGAGGATACACGCATTGAAGGTCAATGTTGCCGTTATTTTCCCGCACTGATAAATGCAAAAGGGATTGACGGCCTGAAAATATGCGGCCAAGGCACTATTGACGGTAATGGCACTCCCTACTGGCGGGCATTTTGGTTAAGGAAAAAGTGGAACCCTAAGTGTACCAACAAGGACGAGCAACGGCCCCGACTGGTTTTTATGCAAGATTGTAACCATGTTGAACTATCGGGAGTAACTTTACAGAATTCCCCGTTTTGGACAACCCACCTTTACCGCTGCTCGTTTGTCAAGTTATACAAATTACGCATACTATCTCCCGTCAAACCCATAAAAGCACCCTCAACAGACGCCATTGACATAGATGTATGCCATGATATACATATTAAAGGATGCTATATGGCAGTAAACGATGACGCTGTCGTACTGAAGGGCGGAAAGGGTCCTTATGCCGACCGAGACAGTACTAACGGTAGCAATGAGCGCATCATCATTGAAGATTGTGAGTATGGTTTCTGTCACGGTTGTCTCACCTGTGGAAGTGAGTCTGTGCACAACCGCAATATCATCTTGCGGCATATCCGTGTAAACAAAGCAGCCCGTCTGTTATGGCTGAAGATGCGCCCGGACACGCCTCAATGCTATGAACATATTTGCGTGGAAGACGTTGAAGGTAGCGTGACCCATTTCTTATATGTATATCCTTGGACACAGTTTTTTGATTTGCAAGACAGAAAAGACATGCCCATATCTTACGCCGACCATATTACCATGCGCCGCTGCAAGATGTCTTGCGACTATTTCCTTAATATTGCCTCCAGCGACCAATATCAACTGTCTGACTTTACTTTTAGTCATCTTGAAATTCAGGCAAAAAACAGTTGTATGGACAAAGTCGTCGCCATAAACGGCAGCACCTTTCAGAAAGTTAATATCAAAATATAAGGGCATACAAGATTTCTCTTGATGCCCTTACAACAAATATATAATAATACTATCAGATACGTTTGATGTAGCCTAACACATCACCGCGTTTAACAGTGGCGCCCTGCTTGGCAGTAATCTCTACAATCTTACCGCCCATATTAGCCGGTACAGAGACAAGACGGCTGTTAGGTGTCTCGATGACACAGAATTCTTCGTCTTCCTCATACTTCTTTCCGATATACGGCTCAAGCGCAGCGCGTGCCTCGTCTGCCGCTCCGATTTCCCAGAGGACCTTACCTGTCTCCGGCGCGATGATAGCATCTGCCTCAGCATGTTTCAGCTCGGCAATCTGTTCAGGTGACAATCCTTTGCTTGTTGCCAACTTGGCATCCTTTGCTTTCTGCAAATCAGCTTCAAAGTTTTTCTTAGCCTGGCCGCTCTTGTAGTTGCGGTATTGCTCCGGATGCATTGCCAACTCAAAGAGTTCTTCATCGTCCTGACCATAGTCCCAACCGTTCTCATCCATTTCTTTTCTGAAATCATCCAAAGCATTAGGATAAAGCGTGTGCGGATCGATGTCGGTAAACTCTTTACCTTTCTCCTTTGCCAGCTTCTTGAGCTCGGGAGCAATTTTTCCAGGTATCTTACCACTCTTGCCCAGTATCATGCCCCACATGGCATCATCCATCATGACAAAACGTCCCTTGCCCTGAGCTATAGTAAGCAGATTCATCAAGGCTATATTCTTGACATATTGAGAGAATGGCGTCACTAAAGGAGGATAGCCTACCATAGGCCATACGTATTCCACTTCGTTAAACAAAGCAACGAGCATATCGTCAGTCGTCAGCTCAGGTTCGCCGTTTTTCTTGCGTATATTATTGATTGCTCCCTGTATTCCGCCAAGATCTGCCATCATGGAGCCCATCATACCGCCGGGAAGGCCGCAACCCAACAACAAGGATGTCATGTGCTTGTTGGCAGGATTGATGAAATAACCCAGCCAGTCATCAATGAATTCCTGGGTCAGACTACGCGCTTTCATGTAAGCGTTCATGTTGATTTCAGGAACATCAAAGCCCTCGTTCTTCAGCATACTCTGCACGGAGATAACATCGGGATGCACTTTACCCCAACTCAGCGGTTCAATGGCTGTATCTATGATATCAGCGCCATTGTTGCACACCTCCAGGATAGAAGCCATGGAGAGTCCCGGACCAGAATGGCCGTGATACTGGATAATCACCTCGGGATGCTTTTTCTTTATCATGCCGGTCAGCTTACCCAATAATGCCGGCTGGCCGATACCTGCCATATCTTTCAGGCATATTTCAGGCGCACCCGCCTCGATAAGCTGGTCAGCAATCTTACTGTAGTATTCTGCTGTATGGATAGGAGAATTGGTTATGCACAGTGTAGCCTGCGGTATCATGCCACCCTCTATAGCGTATTTTATGCTCGGAATGATGTTGCGCACATCGTTCAGTCCGCAGAAGATGCGGGTAATGTTAGTACCCTGCTTTGCTTTGACTTTATACATCAGTTTACGCACGTCATCAGGTACGGGGTACATACGCAGCGCGTTCAACCCGCGGTCCAGCATGTGAGTCTGGATACCTGCTTCGTTGAAAGGCTTGCAAAAAGTACGCACAGCCTCATTGGGGTTTTCACCTGCAAGGAGGTTGACTTGTTCAAAAGCACCGCCGTTGGTCTCCACACGGGCGAAGCATCCCATGTCAATGATGACAGGAGCTATGCGCGCCAACTGGTCTTTGCGCGGCTGAAATTTACCGGAACTTTGGAACATATCACGGTAAACCAAGCTAAATTGTATTTTTTTCTTAGTAGCTTTCATCTTTTCTAAAACATTACTGACTGCAAAAGTACAAAATCTTGCCAAATTAATTCAGTCATATATTAAGAATGTTCTTGTAAAACAAAAAAGCCAGAAGAAAATATCCGTTCCTCTGACTTTTTTATTCTATTCAGTTAACTATCGTATGTTTATATTTTTATTTCACCAGCACTTTGCGCCCGGCACGGATGTATATCCTGCCCTTTTCGGGGTTGGTGATTTCCCTGCCCTCAAGGTCATAATATGTTCCTTTGTCAGCCTTATCCACTCTGACCGCCTGTATGCCTTCGGGTGCGGGCAGTTCCACGATGCCTCCCTTGAATATCTTTGTCGTCCAGCCTTTCGCAATATAAGCGGCTCTCTTGCCGTAGGGAACAGTCAGCACGCACTTGGGCGAAATGTTCTTGAAGGCA
>CACXEH010000041.1 GCA_902766625.1 uncultured Bacteroidales bacterium
GCGTGAGAGCAAATCGGTAGATACAATTATGTCCACCTTGTTTGACTTGAAGGCACGCATAACCTCATCGCGTTGCTTCTGATCTAAGTCCGAATGCATCTCCGCCACATCAAGTTGCTTCTTCCTGAGCGTGGCAGCCAATTCATGCACTTTGGTCTTTTTGGATGCGAAGATGATAGAGCGCTTGATGTTTTTGTCTTCAAAGATATGCTTGATGATACCTATTTTCTGGTTTTCGTAGCATATATAGGCTATTTGTTCTATATGCTCTGCCGGTTTGGCGATAGCGAGTTCAATGGAAACGGGGTTGTGCAGGATATGGCGCGACAATGACTTGATTTCCGCCGGCATCGTCGCGGAGAAAAGGATGGTCTGTCTGTCCTCCGGCAGATGAGCCACAATCTTGTTGATGTCGTCAATAAAGCCCATGTCCATCATCCTGTCGGCTTCGTCGAGAACAAAGATTGACAAACGGCTCAGGTCCACATTACCTAATTTCAGATGACTGAGCAAGCGTCCCGGAGTGGCAATCAGGATATCTGCCCCCAGTGCCATACTCTTGACTTCCTGCTCGTATCTTATAGCGTCATTACCACCATAGACGGCAAGGCCGGAGAACGGCAGGAAGTAGGAGAAAGCCTCCAGCTGCTGGTCAATCTGCTGTGCCAGCTCGCGCGTGGGCACCATAATGACGCAGTTGATGACATTGGGTTCAAAGTGCTCTGAACATAAACGGTTGAGAATGGGCAGCAAGTAAGCAGCCGTTTTTCCCGTACCCGTCTGTGCAATGCCCACAAGGTCTTTACCTTCGAGCAGGGGAGGGATGGACTTTTCCTGTATGGGAGTACATTGCTCAAAGCGCATAGCCTCCAGCGCATCTAAAAGACGGTCATTAAGATGGAGTTCACTGAAATTCATTATTGCGGCGTTCTTCTATATAGATAAAAACTGATTCCGATAAATATAATGTTGGGAATCCAACTTGCCAGCATTGCCGGCCAGTTGGCGTTGATGGCGAATGTGGACGAAATGGACGAGAGCAGGATATATGTAAAACTCAGGAAGAGCCCGACGCCCAATGAAAGACCCATACCGCCTTTTTTCTTTTCACAGGAGAGACTCACACCAATCAGCGTCAGGATGAATGCAGCGAATGCTGACGCAAAACGTCTGTGGTATTCCACCTCAAACATGTTGACATTTGCCGCACCACGCAATTTTTGTTTCTCTATATACTCTTTTATCTGTGGTGTCGTCATTGTCTCTTGCTGCTTTCGTGTATAAAGGATGTCTGACGGTTCCATCTGTATGATGGTGTCCATAGATGAACCCTTGCTGATCTTTTCCGTCATACCTTTCATCTCGCGGATGTTGTAATTGTATATCTTCCATTTGTATCGCGTGTCGGACAATGTGTCATACTGTATCCTGGATGCCGTCAGGTGAGACACCATTTTCTTTTTATTAAATTTATCAAGGCTGAAATTATAGCCACTCTTAGTGCTGATGTTGAAATTCTGGATAAACGCAACGATACCCGGGCTGACCTGAAGCTGTATGTTGCTGACCTCGGTAATGTGTTTCTTTTTCAGATATGTATTTTCAAAGTCTATGCGACGCTCGTTGCACTGAGGAATGATATATGAGCCCAAGATAAAGCTTGCCAGCGAAATCAATGCGGCTGAAAGCATATAAGGCTTGAGCAGTCTGTTGAAACTCATACCATTGGAACGCATAGCGATAATCTCCGAGTTGTCTGCCAGTTTGGTCGTGAAGAAAATCACGGATATGAATACAAACAAGGAACTCAGCAGATTTACAATATACGGGATATAGTTCAAATAATAGATGACAATCATTGTCCACGGCGCATGACTCGACGTAAATTTATCTATGCGCTCGTTGAAATCAAACACGATAACAATAGCTATGATGAGGAGAAGAGAAAACAGAAATGTACCGATAAACTTCTTGATGATATATCTGTCAATCTTGTTTAATCTTAAACTTTTGCAAATATCCGCAATTCTCTTCTTATCAATCATTTTGCTTATTATAATCTTGTTTCAAGTAATGGCAGAATCTCTTTCTTCCAATCAGTATATGCGTCTGCTAAAATATGCTTTCTCGCTTCACCGACAAGCCAGAGGTAGAATGCCAGATTATGGATTGAAGCAATTTGCATCGCCAGTAATTCTTTGGCTTTGAACAGATGGTGCAGATAAGCCTTTGAGTAAGTCATATCTACATAACTGGTACCGTTTTCATCAATAGGAGAGAAGTCGTCCTCCCATTTCTTGTTGCGCATGTTCATAATGCCTTTGGACGTAAACAACATAGCGTTACGTCCGTTTCGTGTCGGCATTACACAGTCAAACATGTCAACACCACGCTCAATAGCCTCTAAAATGTTTGCCGGTGTTCCGACACCCATGAGATATCTTGGTTTGTCTTGTGGCAGAATCTCATTGACAATCTCTATCATCTCATACATCACTTCGGTAGGTTCACCAACAGCAAGGCCACCGATAGCGTAGCCGTCGGCGTCAAACTGCGTGACGAATCTCGCACTTTCCTGTCGCAAATCCTTATATACACAGCCCTGGACAATAGGAAAGAGCGATTGTCTGTAACCATACATCGGCTCTGTTTCTTTGAAGCGTTTCACACAACGCTCCAGCCAACGGTGAGTCAAGGTAAGGCTTTTGCGTGAATAGTTATAGTCTGCCGTACCGGGCGGACATTCGTCAAACGCCATCATGATATCCGCACCGATGGCACGTTGTATGTCCATAACTTTTTCAGGAGTAAAGAAATGTTTGCTCCCGTCAATATGGGATCTGAACTCACATCCCTCGTCAGACAGTTTGCGGATACCCGAGAGGGAAAAAACCTGAAAACCACCGCTGTCAGTCAGCATAGGTCTTGAGAAACCATTGAATTTGTGAAGACCGCCAGCTTTTTTCAGGATTTCTATTCCGGGGCGCAGGTATAAATGGTATGTGTTGCCCAAGATGATTTGCGCCTTGATGTCGTTGAGCAGTTCGGCAACATGGATACCCTTGACAGAACCGACTGTGCCGACGGGCATGAAAATCGGTGTTTCTATCTGGCCGTGATCAGTATCAATAATTCCTGCTCTTGCGCGGCAACCTGCGTCTGTCTTCAACAGGGTATACTTCATATACGCTATTTTTCAGTTTTCTCTTCAGGAATCTTGAATTCTACAGGATTGGAGACCTTTTCCTCCAGTAAGGCGAGCTTAAACACATCTTCAACCGTCTCGACAAATTCGAAATTGAGTCCTTCGAGATATATCTGATTAATTTCTGAGATGTCTTTTTTGTTTTCATTACTCAGGATGATACTGGTAATGCCTGCACGTTTGGCAGCCAATATCTTCTCTTTGATTCCACCCACTGGAAGCACTTTCCCGCGCAACGTAATCTCGCCAGTCATAGCTGTCCTTTCGCGTACTTTGCGTTGGGTCAAAGCCGATGCAATGGATGTTGCGATCGTAATACCTGCCGAAGGTCCGTCTTTGGGTACCGCTCCTTCCGGCACATGTATGTGGATGTTCCAGTTGTCAAAAATCTTATGGTCAATGCCAAGACTGTCGGCATGGGCCTTGACATACTCCAAAGCCAGTGTAGCGGACTCCTTCATCACATCTCCGAGGTTGCCTGTCAAGGTCAGGCGGTTGCCTTTGCCCTCGCTCAGACTCGTCTCTATGTAAAGTATCTCGCCTCCGACGGATGTCCACGCCAGTCCTGTAACAACACCGGCAAAGTCGTTGCCCTGATATTTGTCTCTGATATAGGGCGGCTGTCCCAATAGCTTAACTACATCGTCGGGCTTTATGGGTCCGTTGCCAAAGTCCTCGCCCTTGACAATTTTGTATGCGACTTTACGGAATATTTTGTTGATAGTATTGTCTAATTGCCGCACACCACTCTCACGGGTGTATTGCTCTATGATTTTCTCCAAAGCAGGCTTACTGATGGTAAGTTTCTTGTAGTTTGCCAAACCGTTGCTTTCCTTTTCTTTCGGGATGAGATATTTTTTAGCTATCTCCAGTTTTTCCTCAGTGATGTAACCGCTGACTTCTATCAGTTCCATGCGGTCAAGGAGCGGTGCAGGGATGGTGCTTAGTGTATTTGCTGTAGCGATAAACAGCACATGTGACAAATCATAATCCAAATCGATGAAATTGTCGTGGAACGCTATGTTTTGTTCCGGGTCTAAAACCTCCAGTAAGGCAGACGACGGATCTCCGTTGATGTTTTGCGTGGAAACCTTATCTATCTCATCCAACACAAACACAGGATTACCCGACCCGCATTTTGCAAGATTTTTAATAATACGACCAGGCATAGCGCCGATGTAAGTCCTTCTGTGCCCTCTGATTTCACTCTCATCATGCACACCGCCGAGAGAGATACGCACATACTTGCGTTTAAGTGCTTTGGCTATGGATTTGCCAAGACTTGTCTTACCGACACCAGGAGGGCCATATAGACACAGGATAGGGGACTTGAGGTTCTTTTTCAGACTGATTACCGCGAGATATTCAAGAATACGTTCCTTAACCTTCTCCAGGCCATAATGGTCAGCATTCAGGGTACGCTCGGCATTTTTCATATCCAGATTGTCATTGGTATACGTGCCCCAAGGCAATGACAGAACAGTCTGAAGATAATTGAGCTGAACATTGTAATCAGGATTCTGCGGATTGATTCTCTCCAGCTTTTTCAGCTCACGGTCAAAAACCTTGCGCACATCCCCGGGCAATTTCAAGCCTTCAGCTTTTTTGGATAATTCGTTAATATCATGGTCGGCAGGCTGTTCACCCAACTCATCCTGAATGTTTTTCATCTGCTGCTGCAGGAAGAATTCACGCTGTTGCTGGTCCAATTCCTCACGGGTTTTGTCCTGTATACGGGCTTTGAGGGCCTCAAACTGAAATTCCCGATTGAGTATCTTCAGCAATTTATATGCTCTCGCTTTTTCCGTATTTACGCGCAACAGGTCAATCTTTTCCTTAACAGGAATATTAATGTTGGCGGCAATGAAATTAATCAATACCGTATGGTTGGCAATATTCTTTACCGCAATAGCGGCATCGTTACCCGGGTCGCTGAGTTTTAGAATACGATACATGGACTCCTTACAAGCCTCGGATATTGCAAGAATCTCATTGTTGTCAGCGCTGACACCTTCCTCGAGCACTTCGACCTCGCCGTAATATACGCCTGACTTTAATGAGACATTCTTCAACTTAAAGCGATTGAAACCCTGAAGCAGTACCACCATCTTATTGTCGATAGCCTCTAAGATGCGAACCACTTTGGCTACTGTGCCTATGCTGTACATATCTTTCTGCAACGGAGTGTCGACACCTGAATTTTTTTGGCAGACAACACCTATGTATTTGTCTTCAGAATTAGATATATTGACAACCTCTTTGGAGAAAGAGCGCTCTATTGCCACAGGGATAATTATGCCTGGAAACAAGACCATATTCCGCAACGGCAGAATAGGTATGTTCTCATCTACTTTGATATTAAACAAACTTCTTACATCACCATCAAAATCTGCTATGAGAGATATAGAAGCCTGATCGTCCTTCTTTGTCATTATTTATGATTAGGAGTTATAAATATATTATTTGAATCGTGTTTATCGTGCAAAATTAATGAATTATATTTAGAAATATTCCATAGCCAGTTACCAAATAGGGTAAATAACGTAATTTTAACTACAAAATCGGTGCCAAATACGAAATCAGGGATAATTTTTCGGGAAAATAAATTACACCTGACTATCCCGCATATGCTTAATATTATTTGTGACAATTTGCATGCGACATCCCGATATGTGTTCAGTTCCAGCCCATGGAACGTAAATTCCAAATTATGGAACCTTTGTTCCATGGGCTGGAACATAAATTCTATAGCATGGAACAAAAAACATTACGGATAATGACCTATATTATTACCTCATAGCCATAAACAGAATGTCAGTTCTTCAAAAAACAAAGTGACGGCCCGTATACTTCGCAAAAAAACACTAACTTTGTATCAGATATGGACAATAACATAGTTTTCATTGCCGGACCATGTGTGATTGAGTCACAGATGTTACTCGACGAAGTAGCGAGCGAAATCGTTCGGCTGAACCGTCAGTTGGGCATAGATATTATATTCAAATCTTCTTTTGACAAAGCCAACAGGACGAGCATCAGTTCTTTCCGCGGGCCCGGAATGGCACGAGGACTGGATATGCTGGCGCAAATAAAGGAAAAATATAATTTGCGCATTCTGACTGATATCCATGAGAGTTGCCAGGCTTCACCAGTAGCAGAGGTGGCCGACGTGCTGCAAATACCGGCATTTTTGTGCCGTCAGACCGATTTATTGATTGCAGCTGCAAAGACCGGCAGAACAGTGAATATCAAAAAAGCCCAGTTCTTGTCGGGAGATGATATGAGATATCCCTACGAGAAAGCCATTGAGGCAGGGGCGAGGGAAGTATGGCTGACGGAGCGTGGCAACAGTTTCGGCTACAACAACCTTGTAGTGGACTTCCGCAATATTCCGACGATGGCATCCATTGCGCCACATTGCATTATGGACTGTACGCACAGTGTGCAAAGACCGGGAGGTGCGGGCGGTTCAACGGGCGGTAACCGTGAGTATGTGCCCATGATGGCTCTTGCAGCAAAAGCCTTCGGTGCAAACGGTTATTTCTTTGAGGTGCATCCCAATCCGGAACAGGCCAAGAGCGACGGGCCGAATATGTTATATTTAAAAGATTTAGAGAAAGTAATAAAATCTTTGTTATGAGTAAATGGAGAGATATTGCAATACAATGCCTTAATGATGAGGCAAAAGCCGTAACTAACCTCATTCCGAATCTTGACGATGACTTTGAGAAAGCCATAGAACTGATTCTAAACTGTAAAGGCAAAGTTGTCATTACAGGTGTAGGCAAGAGCGGTCATGTCGGTGCAAAAATCGCAGCGACCTTGTCGAGTACCGGCACTTCAAGTTTTTATGTCAGCCCTCTGGACATGTATCATGGCGACCTTGGCGTGATTTCTTCAGACGATATTGTATTGGCAATTTCATACAGCGGCCAGACGGAGGAATTGCTTAAGCTCATTCCGTCAATGGCTGAACGGAATATTCCAATAATATGTATGACCGGATATAAAAACTCATTGCTTGCACAACACAGTGTGGCGAGTCTATGTATATATGTTGAAGAGGAAGCCCGTCCGCTTAAACTTGCTCCAACATGCTCATCAACAGCTACATTGGCAATGGGTGACGCTCTGGCATGCAGCCTGATGGCAGCACACGGTTTCAAGGAGCGAGATTTTGCCAAATTCCATCCGGGCGGGATGCTGGGCAAGCGGCTCCTGACTTGCGCAGAAGATGTCATGAGGACTGAAGACCTGCCGGTCACGTCGCCTGACACAAAATTAGGTGAAGCCGTGACGTTGGTCAGTCAGGGCAGACTGGGCATCTGTATTGCTGTTGAAAATGATAAGGTCGTGGGACTTGTCACAGACGGTGATATACGACGCTCCATAGAAAACTCGCAGAGCAAGTTTTTTGATCTCACCGTCGGAGATATCATGACAAAAAAGCCAAGAGTGGTTTCCAGGCAGACACGTATCATTGACGTAGACAAAATACTAAACACAAACAACATACATTGTGTTCTTGTCGTAGATGACAAAATGCATTTGCTGGGAGTGGTAGACTCCTTCAGTACTATACTATAAAATTAAAATGACACATCGTATTTATTTAATAATATTTGTTTCCTTATTCTTCTATACCACATCAGCGCTACAAGCCGGAGACAAATATGAAATCTTACTTGAAAATATAAAGAAAGAAGGTTCTACTGTCAGCCAAAATAACAGAATGGTATTCTTCAAAAACGGTGCTGAAAAGTTTGATGACATCTTCAAGGCTATCCGTCAGGCGAAGAGTTCCATACATATGGAATACTTTAATTTTCGCGATGACAGCATTGCCAACACACTTTTTGACCTCCTGGAAGTAAAAGTAAAAGAAGGCGTTGAGGTAAGACTGCTTTTTGACGCTTTCGGTAATGACTCCAACAACAAACCGTTACGGAAGAAAAAATTGAGAGAACTTCGTGACAGAGGCATAAACATCCAGGTATATCGCCCGATGCGGTTCCCATGGCTGAACTACGCTTTTAACCGTGACCATCGTAAAATAGTAATCATAGATGGTAAGAGCGCATATTCAGGTGGAATGAACGTGGCTGACTATTATATCATAGGCAAACCGGAATTCGGCGAATGGCGTGACATGCATTTTCGTGTTGAAGGCGATGCCGTGGGAGAATATCAAAAAATCTTCTTGAAAATATGGAAGAAAACTACAGGCGAAGACGTTCACGGAACTAAATATTATCCGGGGGAATCGTTTCCGGAAAATGCGCTGAAAGGTCTGAAGCAAGACACTACGGAAACCGCAGGATATAAGACCATTGTTGTTGTCAACAGGGAACCCAATGAGACCCCCAAAGTCATGCGTAAAGCATTTGTGGATTTGATTAATAGTGCGGAAAACAAGATACAATTAATCAATCCATATTTTACACTACGTCATTCTGTGCGCAAAGCTATGCAGCGAGCATTGAAACGCGGCGTAAAGATGGAAATCATGGTGTCGGAGAAATGCGACATCCCCATCACACCGAGAATCGTTGACAACCAAGTCAGGAAATTGCAGAAAAGAGGAGCGCATGTATATTATTTCCAAGGCGGATTTCATCACAGCAAAATTATGATGATAGACGATGAAGTGTCGTTTTTAGGTTCTGCCAACCTTGACAGCCGGAGTCTGTTTTGGGATTTTGAGGTAAATGCCTTAGTTATGGATAAAAACAGTACACACGAACTGCAACGCATATTTGAATATGACAAAACCAACCGTTGCGTTCCTTTGACCGAAGAATACTGGGACACCAAGCCGCGGAAACATAAATTCCAAGGGTGGTTATTCAACATCTTACTCCCATTTGTATAATTATTCGTTTAATTGCATCATTTCAACATTATTTATAGTTCTGTAACATAATTAAATATAAATAATATACTAATTTTGCACTGTTTAATAGTATTTGAAATTTAATTATTTAAAACATATGAAAAAGAAATCAACCCTATTGGTCTTATTTCTTTTAGTCATGTCCGCACACGCACAAAAGAAATGGACATTGCAAGAGTGTATAGACTATGCGTTGGCCAACAACATTACGCTGCAACAAAATAAGATTACCTCCGCACAAAGAGGATTGGATGTTGAAGCGTCAAAAGCGGCATTATTTCCAAACGTAAACTTCAATACCAACCAATCAGTTTCTTACAGACCGTTCAGTGAGACTACAACAAGCCTTACAAATGGCTCAATGACGTCAACATCATCCGCTGTCAATTATAACGGCAACTATGGTGTAAGCGCAGCATGGACAATCTGGAATGGTAATAGAAACAGAAACAATATAAAGTCTTCAGAGATGAACAAACAACTGAGTGACCTGCAGACTGAACAGACAGCAAATTCCATTCAGGAGCAAATAACCCAGTTGTATATTCAAATCTTATATCAAAAAGAAGCCGTAAAGGTTGACAGCGAGATAATAAAACAATCTATTATCCAGCTTGACCGCGCGAATGAGATGCTAAAGGTTGGTTCTATCGCTAAGGTTGATGTAGCACAATTAGAGGCGCAGGTAACCCAAGACCAATATACATTGATAAGGACGAAATCACAATTGGAGAATTATAAGCTGCAACTCAAGCAACTACTTGAAATTCATGGCGACGATGATTTTGACGTAACTGCACCGGAGGTCAGCGACAAGGCTGTATTAGCCGCAATACCAAGCAAGAGTTCTGTGTATGAAACAGCATTAAACATCCGACCGGAAATCCAGACTAACAAATTAAACATTGACGCTGCAAAACTGGATGAGAAGATAGCCAAGTCTGGTTATTTGCCGACAATAAGCATGAATGCATCTGTCTCAAGCAGCAACTCCAGTGGACGAAATACCAACTTCGGCAAACAGTTGAAGAAAAACTGGTCTAACAGTATGGGCATAACCATATCCGTGCCCATCTTTGACCAAAAACAAACAAAGACCGCGATATCTAAAGCAAAACTAAACACCCAAAATAGCGAATTAGAACTGTTAAGCACGCAGAAAAGACTCTATAGTGAAATCGAAAATTACTGGCTGGACGCGACGACTGCGCAACAACAATATATTTCCGCTAAAAGCAATGTTGCCAGTATGAAGGAAAGTTATGAGTTGGTCAGTGAGCAATTCAAACTCGGCCTTAAAAACATTGTAGAGTTGACAACCGGCAAAAACAACCTCCTTTCTGCTCAACAGCAAATGTTGCAAAGCAAATATACTGCATTGTACAATATATCAATGTTGCATTTTTATGAAGGTCAAAAAATCAAATTGTAAATAAAAGAATTTATATATGAAATCAAAAGTTTTATTATTTGCCTGCTGCGCAGCATTCGTTACCGCAATTTTTTTATCGGGATGCAGCAAAAAGTCTACGATCACATACGTAACGTCAAAAGCGCAGAAACAAGACATTAAAACCACGATCACTGCGACTGGTACAATTGAACCCGTTACGCAAGTAGAAGTAGGTACTCAGGTTTCTGGTATTATTGCCAAGATATACGTTGACTATAATAGCGTAGTCAAGAAAGGACAAGTCATTGCAGAGTTGGATAAGACAAATCTGGTCAGTGAACTGACCAGTGCCCAAAGTAATCTGGCTAACGCCCAAAGTAACCTGACATACCAGACAGCTAATTTCAACCGTTACAAAACATTGTATGAAAAGGGACTTGTCAGTGCGAACGACTATGAGAGCGCGCGATTGACCTTTCAACAGGCGCAGGCGGCAGTTAAAGTGCAGACCCAAAATGTACAGAAAGCAAGAACGAATCTCGGCTATGCCACAATTACCGCACCTATTGACGGTGTTGTACTTAACAGGGCAGTGGAAGAGGGTCAGACCGTTGCATCAAGCTTCAGTACACCAACCTTGTTCACTATCGCGCAAGACTTGACAGACATGCGCGTGATTGCCAATGTTGACGAAGCTGATATAGGCGGTATTGTAGACGGACAGCGCGTCACCTTCACAGTAGATGCTTTCCCTGATGATACCTTCAACGGCGTAGTTACTCAAGTTCGTCAGGAAGCAACGACGGAAAGTAACGTCGTGACATATGAAGTGGTCATATCCGCTCCAAACAATGACCTAAAACTGAAACCCGGTTTGACAGCTAATGTAACGGTATATACCTTAGAGAAAAATAACGTGTTGACTATACCGTCAAAAGCCTTGCGCTTTATGCCCAGCGACAAACTATTGAGCAAAGATCAGTCAATTGAAGATTGCAATTCGCCACAAAAAGTATGGAAGCAAGAAGGCAATGTATTTAAGGCCTATCCGGTTAAAACCGGCATAACAAATGGTGTATTGACAGAAATCATCTCCGGCGTCAAGGAAAACGATGAAATATTGACAGAGATTTCTGCAACAAACATTGATGAAGACGAGAATGCTTCACAAAACAAAAATCCTTTCATGCCTGGTCCGCGTAACAGAAACAAAAACCAGAAATCGGGTTCAAAATAAATCATAGCTCATTTTGATTTATGGAAGAGACTAAAAAAGTTGTCATCGAGTTGGACAATGTCAAAAGAGATTTTATTGTCGGCTCAGAGACTGTACACGCTCTACGTGGCATCTCATTCAAAATATACGAAGGGGAGTTTGTCACAATCATGGGAACATCAGGCTCGGGAAAGTCTACATTGCTAAATCAAATAGGATGTTTAGACACGCCTTCAAGCGGAGAATACTATCTTGACGGTATATCCGTGCGCACGATGTCTAAGAAACAACGCGCTAAACTGCGCAACCAGAAAATCGGTTTTGTATTTCAAAACTATAATTTGTTGGCAAAGACAACAAGTGTTGAGAATGTCGAACTGCCATTAATGTATAATAAAAAATACAATGCCGCTAAACGAAAAGAAGCTGCCATTAAGGCTTTGGAGGCAGTAGGCTTGCGTGATAGGCTATATCATAAAAGCAACCAGATGTCTGGTGGTCAGATGCAACGTGTGGCTATCGCACGCGCTTTGGTTAATGATCCGGCCGTGATACTCGCAGACGAAGCAACGGGTAATTTGGATACCCGTACTTCCTTTGAGATGCTTGTTTTATTTCAAAAACTATATCACGAAGGACGCACAATCATCTTTGTAACCCATAATCCAGACATCTCAAAGTATAGCAGTCGCACTATCACGTTGCGTGACGGGAAAATACGGAGCGATGAACTAAACAACAATATATTATCAGCAGCAGAAGGCTTGGCCGCTTTGCCTGTACAGAATGAAGATTAAATGTATTAAGTATGAATTTAGCCAATTTGTTCAAGATTGCGCTCCGTGCAATATGGAGTAATAAATTTCGCTCTTTTCTTTCCATGCTCGGAATCATTATCGGTGTAGCAGCCGTAATCATAATGATGTCTATCGGGCAAGGATCAAAAGAAAGTGTCCGTGCCAATATCTCAAAGATGGGAACGAATTTAATTACAGTGAGACCCGGTTCGGAGATGCGTGGCGGTGTACGGCGCGATCCAAGTGAAATGCAGACATTAAAGATAGATGACTACGAGAAAATTAATGCACAAAAAAGCTATATATCAAAAGTCTCACCAGAAGTAAACTCGTCTGGACAGGCTGTGAATGGTGCTAAAAATACGACATCTTCCATGTATGGCGAGTCTACAGATTATCTGGACATAAAGCAATGGGTTGTCCAAGATGGCGAATGTTTTACAGACGAAGATGTCAAACATAGCGCAAAGGTCTGCCTTATCGGAAAGACGGTCGTTACGGAGTTGTTTGGAGAGAATGTCGACCCAATAGGGAAAACTATTCGTTTCAAATCTATTCCTTTCCGCGTTATCGGTGTCTTGAAATCAAAAGGGTATAACTCTTGGGGGATGGATCAGGATAATATTATTATTGCGCCGTATACAACTGTCATGAAACGTGTTTTAGCGCAAACTTATTTGAATAATATTAACTGTTCTGCTCTAACGGAAGAAATGACACAAAATGCAATTGATGAATTAACTCAGATTTTACGGACAAACCATAAAATCCCTGCTGAAGGTATCGATGATTTTAGAATACATTCCCAAGAGGAAATGATGTCAACCATGAGTTCCACGATGGATACAATTACGATTATTCTTGTTGTTGCAGCGGCATTTTCACTATTGGTTGCCGGTATTGGTATTATGAACATCATGTTGGTATCCGTAACCGAGAGAACAAAAGAAATCGGTCTGCGCATGTCTGTCGGAGCTACAGGAATGGATATAAGTAATCAGTTCCTACTCGAATCTATCTTAATCAGCATAACGGGAGGTGTGCTTGGATTGATTGTGGGATTCTTGGGCACAAAGATTTGTGCTGCATTCAACTTGCCAACGTCAATTCCTTTGTGGAGCATACTTGTAAGTTTTGCAGTTTGTACTTTAATCGGCATAATTTTTGGTTACTTCCCGGCAAAGAAAGCAGCTGACTTAGACCCGATTGAAGCTATCAGATACGAATAATTGATATACATATATAACATGAAGAATGAGAAGGGATTTCCTTCTCATTCTTTGTTTCTGCAACCTGTATCGCTGATATCAGCAATATATTGTCGCAACAATGCTTCTCGGACCGCCATGATTGCGAAATTCACACAAATATATACCTTGCCACGTTCCCAAGTTAAGGCGTGAGTGTGAAATGGGTATATTGATACTGACACCAAACAATGAACTCTTCCCATGTGAAGGCATATCATCCAAACCTTCAAGGGTATGCTCGTAATAAGGTTCACCTTCCCTGACAATGTGATTCATGATTTTCTCCAAATCACTTCTTACATCAGGGTCAGCATTTTCATTGATTGTGAGTGCACATGACGTATGTTTGACAAAGAGATTTAATATTCCCTGTTCAGGTAAGGGGCAGGGGAGATGATTCTTAATTTCATTTGTAACAAGATGCAATCCTCTGCTCTTTGCTTTTAGGGTAAATTCGATTTGTTGTATCATTATCTTTTAAATTTATGCTTTATGACCGCCTATCTGACTATTGCGACTGATTGTGGTCGCTTCCTCTGAAAAATCTATTCCTTTTAATATCGCATTTTTTCCCCATTTACTTTTTATATCAAGCAATGCCTTCTGTATTTTCCGCTCTTTTTCTGTAGTAATTTTGGAACCTGAAGATGGTGTTGCGGAAATATTTTCAAAAAGGTCTAATTGTATTACAGGGCGGGGATGCTTATGGCCGTAAACTTCAATATTGTTTGCAGTTACATTGATTCTTCTTATATAAAGTGACGGATTAACTATTTCGTCATAAATGTTTATCATTAAATTTATTATCTCTCTCTGTGAAGATGTATAATGCTTAACGTTTTTTGTTCCATGTGCATGTTTTGGCACAATCTTTCCATATCGGTTAACTTTCAATTTCCCAATGATTTTCTTGGAAGAAGACAGCGAAGCGGATTCTGCGGAATCGTAGTGGACAGACAATGTCACGCTATTAGTCTGAAAATTCTGTTTAACAAGAGACATTGACAGTTCTTCCGCCATCTCCTGGACAACTATTCTGGCATTTTGAAAGTTGTAAGGATGCGACAGGACTTGTCCTGCACTTATAGATCTTTTCAAAGGTCTGTACTGCTTAATCATCTGCATGGTACAAGGTTCCCAGCCCCACGCGTGGTCAATCAATATTTCTGCATTTACGCCAAAAATGGCATACAGTCTGTCGGGTTGTTGGAGGGAGAAACGGGCGAGTTTACCCATCGTGTCAATACCAAACGGTTCCAATCTCTTTGCTATGCCATTGCCTATATGCCAGAATTTCGTCAAAGGCTTATAGTTCCATAATTTCTCCCGGTATGTCCTCTCATCCAATGCAGCAATCCTGACGCCATTTTCGTTGGGCTGACTATGTTTTGCATAGATATCCATCGCTATTTTACACAAATACATATTAGTGCCTATACCTGCAGTCGCCGTAATACCTGTCGTCTTCAGTACATCTGTGACCATTTGCATTGTCAACTGATAAGCTGACATCTTGTATAGTTTCAGGTATTCTGTCGCATCTATAAACACCTCGTCAATAGAATAGGGGAATATGTCTTCGGGAGCAATATATTTAAGGTAAACCTTATATATTCTTGAACAGAAATCAATGTAATACTTCATCCTCGGCGGCGCAACGATATAATCCAACGCCAGCTCTTTGTTTCTTTGCAGTTCGAGGACAGATGACGATTTGCCTGTAAATTGACACGCCGAAGTGTGCTTAAGGCGTTCACTGTTAATTTGTTTTACACGTCCGATAACTTCAAACAGCCTCGGTCTGCCGGGAATGCCGTATTCCTTCAATGACGGAGATACGGCGAGACAAATGGTTTTTTCTGTTCTCGAAGCATCGGCTACAACCAAATTTGTTGTCAAAGGATCCAAACCCCGTTCTACACATTCTACCGATGCGTAAAACGATTTTAAGTCAATGGCTATATATGTCTTTGAGGTTAAATCCATATCTTAAATAAAAACAGCATGCCACACCGGGCATGCCGTTTTATGTCTTCCTGATGTTGTTAATCTAAAGTATATTCAACAGTGTTGACGACACGAATGTTTTTGATATACGGTGTGTTCGTGTCACGATTTTCTATAGTAATCTGGCCTTGTGAAGCTTTGCGGATACTTCCAAGTTTGCTATTTGAATCTTCCGCAAATTTTTCTGCTGTCTTACGGGCATTTTTTGTGGCCTCCTGAACCATTTCCGGCTTTATTTTATTTAATTCCGTGAATTCATACACGATATTGTTACCGCCGTATTCTTCACTTACCAGCGCAATGCCTTGTTTCATGAGTTCTGTCTGCCTTCTCATTAATTCGCGGACTTTATCCACATCTTTACTCTTTACCGTAATGACACTTGCTGCTTTGTAACGATATTTCATTATTTCGTTACCATAGTTGTCAGCCTGGCGATCTATGATAGTCGGCGGATTAATACTGATATCTTGGTCGGTCACTCCTGCAGATTTCAGAAATGCTATAACTTTCTGATTCTTCTGTTCCATGAGGGTATACATTTCCGCCGGGTCGTTGCCGAGTTCCTTGTAAACAAGAGGCCAGGTGACCTTGTCAGCTTTTACTTCACGTTCCGACAATCCTTTAACGACAACCGTCCTGTCCATTTTCTTGAAAGCGACAATTCCCGACCGGATGCTTTCTCCTAACAATAATAAACCTATAGCTATAATGACCGCAACTATGATGCTTGTTTTCTTTTCCATATTGAAGTGTTATTTATTTTATTTTGTTCCAAATCCATAATACTACCACTGCACCGACTGTAGCTGTAATGAGTTCACCTATGAAATTAGGCGACGTACTTATTCCCAAGATACTGAAGAGCCAGCCTCCGACACCTCCACCTATAACTCCGAGAATGAGATTTATCAAACAACCCTTACCTTCGCCGTTAGTGAATTTTGACGCTAAAAATCCCGCCAAAATACCAATAATAATACCTGTAATCATGTTAATCTTATTTTATAAATAGTTTTTTTATTATTCCGTTTGCCCTGACGATATAAATGCCTTGTCCATTCACGTTAAAAACATTATGTCCTTCATTCAAAGTCTTGACCATGGTCTCACCGCTTAGGCTGACAATACTGACTTGGCCTTTCTTGTTCGCGTCAACACAAATAGCCGAGCCTTGTGTGTAAATTGTCGCCGTCTCACCGACTATTGCGGCTTGTCTGATGCCCGACACGTTCATCTGTACGTCATTCTTGGGCTGCAATGCGTCGGCGGTACACGGTATGGGCAACGTGACAGTGCGTGAAAACACATTCCCGAAGCGGTCTGTCACTTTTATATCCAATGTACTTGTCGGGCTGCTTGCAACAACTTTGAACATGTGATGGGTAGCCCAAGATGCCATTTCGTCACTGATAGTCGTGGATGCCAACCGCCGTGGAATATCACAAGTAATGATGTGATATACATCTTGCGTGAAACATTGCTTAGCTTCCTTCTTTATGCCGTTCTCCGTAACTTCGATTTTCCATGCGGGATCATAAGCAAATACATTCAAGAGAACTGTGTTATCTGCAAATTCTGTATTCGGATTATTATACGCATGGCCAGTCGCAGGGAGCTTGGCGTAAGTAGGGTCGGTGTTATACAGTTGTCTCCACGTATTGACATCAATAACCCTGAACTGTGTGCCATATTCGCCCGGCTCAGCGTTCTCCCAAATCCACTCGTAGTCTTTATCCTTTATATTCAGCACAAGATAACCTCCAGGCGCTCCGTCACTGCAATTAACATGACCTGAATACTTGCCGGCCCAATACAAATTGCCTCCGACACACCCGACAGTATGTTCGTAGATATTCGGATATGTGGATGGGGTGCAGTTGTAATATTTATGGCGATGTCCGCTGAAAATCTCAACTTTCTCAAAGTCTTTCAACGCATCGCATATCTGATATGTACCGCCGCCGGCATTTCTGGCACGTAGTGCATAGGTAGCCCCCTTGCTGTTTACACCCCACAACGGTGCATGCAGACACAAAAATACAGGCGTTGATTTGTCAACATAGCTCAAGTCTTTCTTCAGCCATTCCATCTGGCTTTCTGTAACATATGTATCATAATCTCTGTCGCCCAGAATGCCTGTGTTGTAGCTTGCGGTGGGAGTGTATGTGTTTTTATATACAATGTTATCCAAAAATACATAGTGTATACTGCCGATATTCATAGAGTAGTATTCCGGACCCAATGCCATACGGTAAGGCCGGGCCGCTTCATAATCAACACTGTCACTTTGGGGCGTGGCACCATCATTGTCATGGTTGCCCATCGTCGGGAAAATCTTCATCGGGTAACCGTCGCCAGTCTGCTTTGCCTTGAAGGTGGACGGGTTGAACTTATATTGATACCAGTACTCGTCAAAAACCTCATCACCCAGATGAATACTGTATATAGGGGTAGTACCGGCATTCTCAGCCTCTTTCTTAATACGGGGAATGAAGTGTGTCTGATATAGCTCAAGGTCTTTTGTCTGTCTGCCGCAAAGCTGGGCGTCAGCAATGAAACACATAATGTGGTTGGTGTTATTGACGGCCTTGAGGCGGAAATTGTGTTCCTCGTTTTTGTTTTTTGTATTAGGGTAATTGAAGGCGTGCCAGTAGGGCGGAAATATTTTCTCCGTATCTGTCGTCTTGTAATTTTCATACATCATGTAGCCCGATGGCATAGAGATATACACAATGCCGCTTTTCTTGTCACTCTCAAAAGCGTATTCTCCATTCTCGTCCGTCTGGACTATGGAAAAACCGTCTGAGACGAGAACATTGGGCACACCAACAGTAGATGACACGTAAACTCTGCCGGAAATAACAGCCTTAGCATGAGACTGTTTTGGAGAGAACATCAAACTAACCGCCAAAAACAACAATATTGAAATTCCGGAAATACTTTTCATTACAGTTTGTTTTTATGGTGTAAAGTTAGCAAAATATTTTCGTTCTTAAATCTAATTTCAAATGAAATAATAAACGGCTGAATCTTTTTTGTTTTGTATAATCAGGGAATTGAATAACCCGAAGTACTGATTTTTATTAAAGTATGAGGATTTACTGCTGCTGCGCGATAGAAAAAAGTATCTACGGAAGAAAAACATATTATTAACCGCCTTTTCCTGCAAACTTTCAGTCGTTACTCATATCTGATAAAAAGCTGTCTCGCCACCACACATCTGCCAGCTTTTTTACATCATTATTACTGATATGTTTTGAGGTTTTTTGTCGGTATGTTCTCCGTTCCAAAGGCAGGAATGTAGGTTCTACGGCATGGAATGTAAGTTCCACCCGATGGAATATATGTTCCAGCCTTTGGAACGGAGAAAGCGTCATGCAAAAGCGATACTTTATTCCCCCTTTATCCATGCAGTATATGACATATACTTTCTTTGCAAATTCTCCAAAGTTTTATCATCGAAATTGCAATATCCAGTTGATAAATTCATGTTAATAAAATCTTTTTCACGTCATTTTTGTTTTTTCTTTTTAAAAATATTGTATATATGGTATTCTGAATCAAAAAAAATGGTTACATTTGCAAAATAAATGTGCAAGCGCTAAATAGCTGACAAAATATTTACTAATTAAATTATATTAACACAATTTACAATGAAAAAGAAAATTACTCAAATTCTGATGCTTGCGTTATTAGTCGCAAGTGTGGGTATGTTTAATTCCTGTAAAGATTACGATGAGGACAACTACAATGACCTCACTCTTCAACTCAGGGAAAATTCTAATCTGACTGACATCATCAATGGTCAAGTCACTGCTTTGAGAACAACTGTTGACAGTCTTTGTGGCGTTGTTGCAAACATTAATTCTTGCAGCTGCTCTGATACTCATGTAAATGATCTCATTGCACAGTATGTCGCTACACATCCGAGCATGGCTGCTTCTGATGTAACACTGATTATCCAGAACTATCTGGATACATGTACGACTGTCATTACACCGGCAGAAGTTCAGAACATGATTAACACTGCTTTAACAAATTATGTTACTGCAACAACATTGAGAGATACAGTTAATGTCATCAATCAAAGAATTGCTGATGCTGAAAGCAGACTGCAGCAAGCCTTGAATGATTCTGTAGCAGGTCTGAAAGATTCTCTGCTCCGCATCTCAAGCGACTTGAACCAAACAGCAATTACAGCGAACACAGCAAAGAACCTTGCTGATTCCGCTTACAAACTTGCAAAATGGGATTCTGTACAGATTGTTGCTTTGGGTGACTCTCTGAAGAATGTTGCTATTATCGCCAGCAATGCAGCTCAGCAGGCTGAAATCAACAAACAGAACATTGAGGTCCTGACAACTGCTTATGAGAAGTTGAGATTAAAAGACTCTACAATGCAGAAGAGCATTGACAGTATCAAGACTGCTCTGAATGATTACGCAACAAAGGCTGAACTTCAGACCGTTCTTGACTCTGCAAACACATTGTATACAAAGGCCATCAATTATATCAACGCTGCTGTTGACACATTGATTGGAAGAGGTGAGTTCCAAGACAGCCTCGCATCAATCAAGGCTGCTTATGCTGCAGCTGACGCCGCTTTGCAGACACAAATTACAGATCTTAAAAATGACTTGGCTACGCTGACCACTCAGGTTAACAAGAATACTCAGGACATCAAGAATCTCAAAGAAACAGTTGAGAACGTTCTTAACAAGATGATTACAAGTATCGTTGTCCAGGGTGCTGTCAACCCGGTATTCGGCCAGTTTGCCCTGCCGGTAGGCGTACGTTCAAACATGCTCGTTGCATACTACGGTCAGTTTGAACACAATGTGTACTTCCCGACAGTATCTACCAGCGATATGGTATATCCAGACTATGCATTGACCGACAAAGATGCTGAAATGATCGGCTCTGACGTAATGGAGCAGGTATTCAAGAATGACGCAAACGGTTATGTTATCAGCGAGAAGGAAAACAACGCAGGTAAAGTATATTTGACAGTTAATCCTAACACAGCAGACTTCACAGGCGCACAGTTTGTAATGGAAAATACTCAAGGTACAGCATGTCCTATTGAATTGGGTACACTCGTTCCTTCTACAGACAAATTGACCTTTGGCTGGACAAAGGCTACAGTTAACGGTAATAGCACAAACGGATTTTATGAGGCTCCTGCTACATTGAAGTCTGAGAATATCGACGCTGCCAAGTTCAATATCGAACCAGGTCTGAAAGCTACAGTCAAAGAAAACCTCAAGGCTGTCAAGAATCAGGATTACAGTGGCATCAATATCTCACAACTCGCACAGAAAGTTTATGCACAGTTTGATGGTATCCTCGATGCAAACTGGGTTAAGGGTACATGGACAGACTCTCTGGGCACACACAGCGTATTCTCTGAGGCTCTGCTTGCTGCAACTGCAGTTAAACCGTTGTCTTACTCATTCTTGAATGACAGAAAAGTTGGCGATGCAATTGTTAATCGTCTGCCGAACATCACCCCGATATCAAATGCTAATTTCAAATTTGATGAAATCAATTTTGACTTGAGCAATATCGTAGTTAATGTACCGAGCATCAATTTCGATATCGTTGTTAACTTCGCTGACATTACTCTTGATGAACTGGGCAACCTGATCGTTACAGTTGACGTTCCTGATTCTTTGAAATACGATCCTATAACAAATACCGCAACAGTTATGACGACTAAGAAGCAGAATGTTAACATTGAAAATTACTCAGAATGGATTAACAAACTGGTTGAGTTGTTGAATGACAAGGTTGAAGTATGGGGTAATCAGATTGAGGACGGTATCGAGAACCAGCTGAAAGCTAAATTTGAGGTTGCCTTGAACCAATTGACTACTAATATCAACCAGATGATTCAGGATATCTCTGGTCAGATGAACACCAGCATCAATAGCGAATTGAACAATATTGCAGGCACCATTAACAAGAACCTGAACAACTACATCAGCAAGATGAACAAATTCATCGGTTACTTGAACAAGGCTGTCACAAAAGTTCAGGGCCTCTTGAACAACGCAAACTACTATCTGCAGCCAGCTGTTGCTTACGAGAACGTTACTGGTACTTTGACAATGATGAGTACATCTAAGACATTCCCGACCGTATTCAACGGCACCGGTGCAAAAGCTCTCTACCTGACTTCTTATTCAGGTGAGATTGTTACTCCGGCTTACAAGAAGTTTGTCGCTATCACCGATGTAATTAAAGACGGTAAATCTGCTAAGAACAACGATGCAGACTGCTTGGCTGAGTTCAACAAAGTTAAAGCCGCTAACAAGATTCAATATCAGGGTTATGACAATATGTATGCAGTTCTTGATGGTGATCAGGCAGCTGTTGCCTTGATCGTCTCTTCAACAGGCTACACATACGAGATTGTTTACTCTGCTCTTGACTACTCTGGTAAGATTGCAACACGTAAATACTACGTGACAGTTAAATAATGAATTTCAAATTATCAGAAAGACTATTAACGATACTTCTGACTCTTTTGGTTGTTTGTTCCTGCGGGGACAACAACCAAAAGAAAACAGAAGAATACAACTGGGAGGGAAATAATATAGAGGAACAGCATATACCCGACAGTATGGTGAGAGTAACAGTAGACAGCTTTGACAGCGACTCTCTTTACGTAACCATTAAGAGTACAAAGGAGAAGAAATCATTTTGCTACTATTCGGCACAAAACGGTAATTCTATCATAGGTACAATACGACAGGGTGATGAGTATTCTATTTTAGCCAATACGAAGAACAACGAAATTAAATCTGCTTTCAATATTACACAAATGATGGGCCAATGGTTTTTTGATACACAACATTCCAAAGGAATGATATTTGATGCCAAAGGCGCACTTTCAAGTATTAATACAGATGAAATCAGTTTCAGGCGTTGGCAGTTCCTAAATGGCAAATTGCTGATATACTATGTATATACACAGCAGGAAGCCGAAGAGCAAAACCAGTTTGAGGTTGATACAGTCGAGGTACAAAAGTTGACAACAGACGAATTTAATTTTCAATTCAGAAACAAACAATATAATTGTATCAGGCAAAAAGACGCTCTCAAATTCAAAGTTGTAAACGAATAATAGTCCAGATAATTTAAAAGGTATAATATTATAAACAAATAAAAATATGACAAAGAAAATTTTATTTTCAGTATTGTTCGCAGTTTCTTGCCTTGCTATATCTGCACAGCCGGGAGAAAGAACTGTAAATGTTTTCCAACCTCATTGGTATATCCAATTACAGGGTGGTGGTCAGTACACATTGGGTGAAATAGACTTTGACAAGCTTCTATCTCCGAATGCTCAGGTTGCTGTTGGCTACAACTTCAACAAGGTTGTAGGCGCACGTTTGAACGTAAACGGTTGGCAGAGTAAAGCTGGTTCAAAATTGAACGGTAAGACTTATAAGTGGAAATATAACTATGTTGCTCCTGCTTTGGACGCTACATTCAATCTTTCTAACTTGTTCTGCAAATACAATCCGAATCGCGTTGTAAATGTAGGTGTATTTGCCGGTATCGGTTTGAACATCGCTTTCAACAACGACGAGGCTTGCGACGCTGCTAAAGCTATGCTGGCAGACAATGCTGCTACCGTTGCTGCTGACGACCAGTTCGTTCGCAATCTGTGGGATGGTACAAAGACTCGCCTGATGGGCCAATTTGGTGCTACCGTAGACTTCCGTATCAGCAAGGCTGTCAGCCTAGGCTTGGAAGTAAGCGCAAACACTGTAAACGACCATTACAACTCAAAGAAGGCTGGTAATGCAGACTGGTATTTCAATGCTCTTGCAGGTGTTAAGATTAACTTAGGTAAGACTAACACTCAGAAGACTGTTCCTCCTTGCTGCAAACCTGCTCCGGCTCCAGAGCCTAAAGTAATCGAGAAAGTAGTGGAGAAGATTGTTGAGAAACCGGTTGAGAAGAAGATTGTCGAGACAAAGAAAGCTGAACCGTTACGTCGTGACATCTTCTTTACAATTAAGTCTACTCAGATTACCAGCAATGAAATGGTAAAAGTCGGTGAAATTGCTGAATATCTGAACCAGAACCCGGATGCAAAAGTAGCTATTACTGGTTATGCTGACAAGGGTACAGGTAACGCAACCATCAACCAAAACCTCTCAGCTAAACGTGCTAATATTGTTGCTAACACACTTAAGACAAAGTATGGCATTGCAGCAAACCGCATTTCTACTGATTGCAAAGGTGACAAAGAACAGCCTTTCGCAGTTAACGAACAGAACCGCGTGAGCATCTGTATAGCTAAATAATTTAATAAAACAAAATAGGATAGCCTGTTGTTCCATTTTCAGGGCAACAGGCTATTTTTTAATAAAGGAGCTGATGAAAAGATTTATACTCTACAGTATATTTTGCATAACAAGCGTACTCTCGTCAAACAGTCAGATAAAAGACGGTTTTTACAGGGTCAGAAATCTTGCAACCGACCGCTATATTTATATATTGGATAATACCGGCAGCATCAATATTGCCACGACAAGTGCGGATATGGGAGCCTTAAAGTTATGGAAAGGCAAATCAAAGGCCCTGACCGATCCCGCTACCGTTGTATATGCAGAATATAAGCATAAGGGCTCATATGGTGATATGTATGACCTTCAGGCACAAGGTACAGGCGTATACGGTATCATCGGCTATTATGTTAATATATATCCTTATACATCTACAGGTGCAAAAAACCAGTATTATGTATACGCTGAGGGCAAATACCTTACCGACCCAGAGAGAAGTTCACGCGCTTTTGCTTATTTAGGTACAACAGGCTCGGGCGATTATCGCATCTGGATTGCCGAACCTATTGATTTGGAAGATAATTATCTGGCCGTAACACCGACGATAACAGCCAATGGGAAATATTATGCGCCTTATTATGTAGGTTTCGCCATTTCTTTTCCATCAACCAATATTAAAGCCAAGTATATCAGCAAGATTGTTGGCGAATATGCCGTGATGTCTGATATAACATCGGATGTAGTGCCTGCATCAACACCAATACTCATAGAATGCGCCAGCAACGAGGAAACTGACAACAAGTTGAATGTTCTCAAGAGCAACACCACGTTTTCAGGCACTAATCTGCTCAAGGGAGTTTATTTCAACTATGACGAGCGTCCAAAGAGCAAAGACGCCAGAAAAGCTTATGACCCTCAGACAATGCGCGTACTCGGTCTTACTTCCGAAGGCAAACTGGGATACATAACTGCTGATATTGATTACCTTCCGGCAAACCAGTCATATCTGGTCGTACCCGCAGGCACTGCCAAAGAATTGACCATTGTCACCGAAGCGGAATATATTGCCGGCATCAACAATATAAAAGTTGAGAACCGCAATAACGCACCTGTTTATGACCTTAATGGAAAGAAAGTTTCTGAAACAAATGCCTCTATCCATTCCTTACCCCAAGGTATATACATCTCAGGCGGAAAGAAAATTAAAATTAAATAAGTTTTTTCAAGCCATAAAAAAGAGTTCCTTTTCCAGGAACTCTTTTTTTGTATTCACTCTCCTTCGATCGGATGATTCAATCTTTCCGATAGTCTCATCAGGGTAGAATTAACATACCGCAGCACAGTGAAAGTCACAACCGTCGGTCGTGTTTCGCCTTAATGTCACAATAAAGTATTTAAATTTGCATCGAAATGTTTTCAGTTCCAAAGGATGGAATGTAAATTCCATAGGCCGGAACGTACATTCTATTGGATGGAATGTAAGTTCCATCCAATGGAACGAAAAAAATAAGCCGATATGCCACTCTGCCTCTGCAAATACAGTACAGAAAAAAACAATCCATCAAATGATGGATTAAATAATATAGATTTGAATAATCTATAACCTTTTATAAGATTCTTCTGCTGATCCTAAAATTGATGACAGGGTAGGCGCTTACAGCCTTAATCATATTGACACAACGCTTAACCTTACCATTAAGATTAGTCACATCGTGAACCAAGTCAACTCCGTCGTGCGTTATGACACTCGGTTTTCCGCCCCAGAACAGCAAACCGCAATCAAAAGAATAACTGTATTTGCTTTTAGGCACAATACTATTGCCGTAACCGAAACCGAGATAAGGCTTAAACCTGTTGGCTTTAACTTTAATCGTCACCATACTTTTCTCGTTTGGGACCATGCGGTATTGGTTACCGGTATCCTTAAAATCGCCAACATGCATGGACATCTGTCCCGTATTCGTTATCCTTTCTTCTATTGAAGGCGGTAAATATATTGAATTATCCGGCGGGATGGTGACGGCAGGATTTCCAACCAAGACATTTTCATAAGTATTGTTATAAAAATTTACGGACATCAGTGTCGCC
>CACXEH010000042.1 GCA_902766625.1 uncultured Bacteroidales bacterium
CCCTCTACAGTACACAACCGTCTTCTCGTGTCAGCCACAGCTACGCTTAAGGAAGGCAATTTCTCCTTCTCCCTGCGAGAGCGTTACCTCTATGACTACAAAGTAGCGCAACGCAGCGGCGAGAATGTCCTCAGAAGCAAGGCCAGCATCAATTATCACATTAAAAACACGCCGCTGACACCATATGTGGCAATTGAGATGTTCACTTGGGACCATTGGAAGAAGACCCGTCACTACGCAGGCACTCATATAAAATTAGACAAGCACAGTACGCTGGATTTCTTTTACATGTATTACACGATGAGCGATAAGAACTTCCAGAGGCATCTTCTCGGTTTAGGCTATATATTGAAACTATAATAACTATAAATTAACCTCTAAGATGAAAGTTAAATTTATCATTTCTGCTTTATTTTTATGGGCAGTCGTGTTGATGTCCCAGGCAGCGACACAACACCATCTTGTGCTTTCTACGGAAAACACGTCAATAGGTATCACTGCCAACGAAGGCGGCCGTTCCTACATACAGTATTACGGAGCCAAGATTGACCAAGGCGACATAAGGAAAATCTTTGCCTTGGGTTCCAATTTCACCAGTCTCTCCTATCCCACTTTCGGTATTCACCTTGGCGGCGGTGCGGTGGAGGCCTTAAGCCTGCAAATGCCCGACGGCAACATGTCGACCGATCTGTTTCTGCAATCTGTAGAGAAGAAAAACGATGCGGGCGGTGAGTGTCTTGTATTGACTATGATTGACAGCGTTTACCCTGTAACGGTCAAGCAATACTTTAAGGCTTATAACTCGTCAGACGTCATTTCGACTTGGACAGAGATTAGCAACAAAGGCAAGAAGAGCATTTTGATGAACAAATTTGCTTCTGCCGCCATCCCTCTGCAACGGGGCGACAACTACGTGTGCCACTATCACGGCAAATGGGCATCTGAAAACTATATGTTTGAGACGCCTATGCCAAACGGCCAATTGGTGCTGGACGAAAAAGAAGGTCTCCGCACAGCTTGGTACAACAACCCTTCATTCATGATTACCGCCGACGGCAAACCTCAGGAAGAATGTGGCGAAGTCTTTGGCGCAACACTTCTCTGGGGCGGCAATTACAAGATACAGATGGTTGCCGAGAACAACAAATTTACTGTCGTCGCCGGCATCAATAACGACAACTCGGCTTACACCCTTGAAGCCGGAGAGACATTCACCACTCCTGAGTTTGCAATGACTTACAGCACCCAAGGCAAGGGCGGTGTCAGCAGAGCTTTCCACAGATGGGGCCGCAAGTATGCCCTGCAGCACGGCGGTCAGGTTCGTGACATCCTCTTGAACAGTTGGGAAGGCGTATATTTCCAAGTAAATCAAGAGAAGATGGACCAGATGATGCAGTCTATCGCCAGTCTTGGCGGTGAACTGTTTGTAATGGATGACGGCTGGTTTGGTGAGAAATATCCGCGCAACGACGGCACGTCCTCACTGGGTGACTGGGGTGTCAACAAGGGCAAACTGCCTCTCGGTGTCAAAGGTCTGACGGATGCTGCCAAGAAGCACGGCATCAAATTCGGCATCTGGATTGAGCCTGAAATGGCAAACACCAAGAGTGAACTTTACGAGAAGCATCCCGACTGGATTTTGCAGTGCAAGAACCGTGAGTTAACCAAAGGTCGCGGCAGAACACAGGTTGTTCTGGATCTCTGCAACCCTAAAGTGCAGGATTTCGTATTCAGCATCACGGACAACCTGCTGACCGAGAATCCCGAAATTGCATACATCAAGTGGGATTGTAATGCAGCCATGATGGACTACGGCTCGACCTATCTGTCTGCCGACCGCCAGAGTGAGGTAGATATCAGGTACCACATGGGACTGCGCAATGTCCTCAAGCGCATCCGTGAGAAATATCCCGATGTCGTCATCCAATGCTGTTCCAGTGGCGGCGGCCGCATCAGCTATGGTTTCCTGCCCTGGTTTGACGAATTTTGGACAAGCGACAACACCGATGCCTACCAGCGTCTCTACATGCAGTGGAGCGCCAGCCAGTTCTACCCCGCTATCGCTATGGCTTCCCACGTCAGCGCGAGTCCCAATCACCAGACAAGCCGTGTGACACCTATCAAATTCAGATTTGATGTTGCTATGACCGGTCGTCTGGGTATGGAGATGCAGCCCAAAGACATGACAACTGAGGAGATAGAATTCAGTAAACGGGCCATTGCAAGCTACAAGTCCATCCGTGAAGTCGTGCAACTGGGTGACCTGTATCGCCTGGTATCTCCCTACGACCACAAGAGCATCTCTGCGCTGATGTACGCCAATGACGACAAGAGCCATCTGGCAGTATTTGCATATAGTTTGGAATATACACACAATCAGCAAGTACCTTACGTCAGACTCACAGGCGTTGACGAGAACAAAAACTACCGCATCAAGGACCTCACTCCGTGGAACGTCCAGAAACCTTGCTTCCTTGACAACAAAGTTGTAAGCGGACGCGCCTTGAAATATGCGGGTCTGAAACTGAAAGATATATTAAACAGACCTTTCTCAAGCGTTGCTTTGGAATTGGTCGCAGAATAAAGTCTTGCACAATGAAACAGTTTTTAGTAATCATCAGCATAGTGTCGGCCGTCATCACTTCATGTACCGATCAGAAGCCGGACACCGCTCCCGCGGAAACCCCTTTTGCCGAACAGGGCAAGGCCTATGTTCTTGACAGCACCATCGAAGTTGCCGGACGGCAAGGTGTGGCATGCGACGGCAAATATTACTACATCTCCAGTTCCACTGCATTATACAAATATACCTTGCAGGGCGAACTGGTCAAGAGCAACGAAGACCCTTTTACCGAACTGGAACTTGAGGCCAACCATCTTGGTGACATCGATGTATATAATGGTGACATCTACACTGGCATAGAGACATTCATTGACGGCGTGGGCAAGAATATTCAGGTCGCTGTTTACGATGCCGAGACAATGGAGTACAAGTATTCCATACCCTGGAACAAAGAGTCCGGACAGGTTGAGGTCTGCGGTCTTGCTGTGGACAGAGAGCACAACCGTGTCTGGATGGCGGACTGGGTACAAGGTCATGAACTCTACTATTACGACCTCGCCACGAAGACATATGAGGGTAAAGTACGGCTCTCCCCTGCTCCACAGTTGCAGCAAGGCATCTATTGCAGAAACGGTCAGATTCTTATCAGTTGTGACGACGGCGATGCCGAAAAAGACGAGTCAGACCACCTCTATATTGCCGATGTGTACCAAAACGACCAGCCGGTCGACACGGCAGAGGTCAAACTCTGGCGCGAAATGACTGACTTCAAGCGTGTAGGTGAAATCGAAGGATTGACATTCAATCCCCTCACCGACAATCTCATCGTACTGTCCAATCGTGGCGCACGCATCATTCTGGGCATGCCCAAAGGCTTCTACGAGGGATACGACCGCGAAATTCACGAAATATACATCTACGGCAAATAACAACGGTCGCAGTATTTCCGTCATGTTTCTTATCGGCATGAGGAATAAAGATATCTTTTGTCACGATAAGTTTTCAATTCCATGGGCTGGAACTTAGATTCCAGCCCGTGGAATTTATATTCCACCCGCTGGAACGGAAAACATATCGCCAGAAACAATCCCACATAACGCATAAGCCATAAAACGCTGTCACAATGCCGGCAATAATTCATACCGACAGAAAATCCCCACGTGACAAAGTGAATTGAAACAAACATTCAAAAAAATGTGTCAGTTAATACAATATTGCCAAGAAAAAAGTTAAATTTGTAATATCAAATAACGGCGGAAATAATCTGCATGTAAGTAGTGCGGAATTACAATACAAAGCGACTTGAGCACTCTTGACAAGATTGCAATGCTGCATGATATTGATATATAAGATTTATAGAACGCAACCGAAATATATTTCAATTTACTATGACAAAAGCAAAACCCTTTATCAAGTGGGTTGGAGGAAAGAGCCAACTTATCGAACAACTGGATGCACAGCTTCCAGCTGACTTTGATAATTGGGAAAATGTTACATACATAGAACCCTTTGTAGGCGGTGGAGCAATGCTTTTCTATATGCTTCAGCGTTATCCTAATATTCAACATGCAATTATCAATGATATTAATTCAGATTTGACAACATGTTATCGAACTGTCAGAGATGCACCTGAACAACTGATCGAATCGTTGAAGGAAATTGAGAAAAACTATTTAGCTCTTGAAAGTGAGGAAAGGCGAAAGGAATTCTATATGGTAACACGTGATCAATACAATGAGAAGGATCTTGATCCAATCAAAAATACAACACTTTTTTTCTTCTTAAATAGGACATGTTTTAATGGCCTTTATCGTGTAAACAAAAAAGGATTGTTCAATGTACCCTTTGGGAGATATATAAATCCAACAATTTGTGATCCCGAGACGATAAGGAAAGATAGTAAATTGTTGCAACATGTCGAAATTCTGAATAACGATTTTGAAGACACATACAGATATGCTCATGGCAATACACTTTTCTATTTTGACCCTCCGTATCGCCCGTTAAGTAACACCTCAAGTTTCAATGATTATGCAAAGGAAGCTTTCAATGACGAAGCCCAGATACGTCTGAAGGAGTTTTGTGACCGCATAAATGAGGCTGGCTTTCACTTCATGCTAAGTAATTCTGATTGTAAAAGCAAGAATGAAGAGGACATTTTTTTTGATATATTGTACCAAGCATATCAGATAGAGCGTGTATGGGCATCAAGAAGTATTAATTCAAAACCTGACAAGCGTGGAAAGTTGACTGAGATTCTAGTACATAATTACAAAGCAACAAAGGATGCTCCTCGTGCTAAATATCATTCAGTTGAATTAGAACCATTGTATGTCGCAGAAAAGACTCATGATTATTCAGTTAACTAGATAAACCTATACGATACAATTAAATATGGCGATTTCGCCACACTACAGGATGCATGGCTAAAGATTTTAACAAGTTTATGTCTCAACTTCAAGAGACGAATCAGACATTAGATTTCTTCTGTGATTTTGATAAGATTTCGGAAAACGTAGATAATATCAAATTAAGCCTATGTATGCTAAATAGTTTGATAGGAACAACTGATTTGCGAAAAAGTGTTGAGGTTATCTGGAACAGAGACAGAACTGCATTTAGTGTTATAGATATCCTAATTGCAGTAAGAAGTGAAGGTAAAAAAAAGATTTTGAATTCAGACGGGCAAAGCATTATTCTTGACAAATTATTCACCAGCGTTGATGGCGTAATTGAATACCTTGAAGGAACAGGACTTGCAGATATATTTCGTCAAAGAAAGATTGGAGATTTAGTTGATTACGTTTATGGTATTGAAACTGGTCTTGACAGTAATGCAAGGAAAAATCGTAGTGGCCATGTTATGGAGGAAATGGTCGCAAGCATTTTTGATAATAATGATATAGAATATCGTCAAGAGGTTTATTCAAGTGAATGGCCAGAGATTACAAAAGTTCTTGGTGACGATGAGAAACGCTTCGACTTTGTGATCTCAACAGAGCATATAACATATCTAATTGAAGTAAATTTCTATAGCAGCGGAGGTTCTAAACTCAATGAGATAGCGCGTTCATATTCTGATATTGCACCAAAGATCAATTCAGTATCAGGTTTTGAGTTTGTTTGGATTACCGATGGTATTGGTTGGAAAAGTGCAAGGAATAAGCTTCAAGAAGCTTATAATATTATTCCAAAAATATATAATTTATCGGACATAACACATTTCATAAATTCATTAAAATAATTGAATATGAAAAAAGGTGGAACAGGTGGCGGCAACACCATTACGGGTTTGAAATATGAAGCAAAAGTTGATTTAGGTAAATTTTTAAATGAACAAGACGGTTATGAGGTGGTAGGTGTTGAAGTGTATTATAATCATGAACATGTAGCGAACTTGTTTAAAAAGCATGGACTTTATAAATATTTGAGCGATAAGGGAGTTGATTGGAAAAAACATATATCTTCCCAACTTCTCCCTGATAATTGTATCTATGTTATCGTTAATAATACGGTTTTTATAATTGAAGTTAAACATCAACAAATAGGAGGAAGTGTTGACGAAAAATTACAGACATGTGATTTCAAAAAGAAACAATATACAAAATTATTTGCTGAATTAAATTATAAAGTTGAGTATATATACATTCTTGATGATTGGTTTAAGGCTGATAAATATAAGGATGTTAGAGATTATATAATTAGTGTTGGATGTCATTACTATTATAATTACATTCCTCTTCAAGAATTGGGTTTACCTGTACCTGCAAACAATAAAAAATGATTTTATCATACTATAAATCTCCTAATAAAGATTTTACACTAATTCAGGGTGATTGTGTAGGTATTTTGTCAAAATTCAAATTTGGTTTTGACATGATTTTTGCCGATCCTCCATATTTTTTGTCAAGTGGTGGCATTTCGTATCAGAGTGGCCAAGTAGTTTGCGTAGATAAAGGAAAATGGGATAAGCCTTCAACCACAGAAGAAATGGACGCTTTTAATCTAAAATGGCTTTCTGCATGCAAGGAGCACATGAAGGATAATGCGACTATCTGGATTTCAGGAACACATCACAATATTTTCAGTGTTCAGCAACAACTTTTGAAATTAGGTTTCAAAATACTGAATGTGATTACATGGGCTAAGACCAATCCGCCACCCAATATTTCATGCCGATATTTTACCTACTCTACCGAGTTCATTATCTGGGCAAGAAAGTCACAAAAAGTTGCTCACTATTATAACTATAACTTAATGAAAAAGCTCAACGGAAATAAGCAAATGACTGATGTATGGCAACTTCCTGCCATAGGCCGTTGGGAAAAATCATGTGGCAAACATCCGACGCAAAAACCATTGGGAGTGTTGGCGAGATTGATTCAAGCCAGCACACGGCCTGGGGCATGGATTCTTGACCCGTTCAGTGGAAGTGCTACAACTGGTATAGCCGCCAATCTATTAGGCAGACGCTACCTCGGTTTAGAGATGGAAAAAGAGTTTTTGTTTATGGGCAAAGCCCGAAGAGAAGAAATAGAGAATAGTGCTGTACGTAGCAACTATTTGGAACGATTAGTCAAAGCAAAGATTGTCCTGCCTTCTGACAATTACTTTGTGACAGACGATATGGAAACATGCTATAACGTTCCTTGGTTCTGAGACTAAGTAATCACCTTTTCAAGATTGATAGCCATAATGTATAGCCCGCTGCGCTATAGTAGTAATACTAATGGGCAGCGGGTTTGCTGTCTATATCTTCAGCTTTCTTTTTTGAGAAAAATGGAGATATTTACTTTTTTATCAAAAATGAAATGTGTATATTTGCATAATATATCATTATGAAATCTAAATCAAAAAAGAAAAGTAACGCAAACTCAAATGTTTCGTTCAAGAAAGAGTTTGTTGACATATTTGGCTTAAAAAATATTAAGCTTGGGGAGACGGTACAATTCATGATAGGACTGATCATGATGTTTCTGGCAGTATTTATGATTCTGTCGTTTATCTCGTATAGTCCGGAGGACCAAAGTTGGCTGGAGTCCGGCAGCAGCGACAACGTTATCTGTTACAACAGTATGGGTATACTGGGAGCCAAATGTGCCAACTACTTCCTCAACCGTTTCATGGGTTGGTCGTCTTACTTTATACCTTTATTCTTCATCTTCTTCGCCCTGTATTTGATGCGTGCGTACAGGGTTAATCTATGGCGTAAATTTATCAACTTTGCCTTCCTGATGATTTGGTTTTCTGTGGCTCTGGCCTATTTCGTTCCGGAAAATATGCGGGAAAGCATGTTTTTCCAGCCTGGAGGAGAACACGGTGAACATATTAAGGAATATATCATGTCTTTAATCGGCAAACCCGGACTGTTTCTGCTTTTGGTATTTACGGCTTTGTGCTATCTTGTTTACTTGAGTCACAGAACAGTAATTGTCATTAAGAAGGTATTTAACGGAGAGTATTTCACAAAATTGAAGCGGCCGATAACCGAGAAGGCAAGTGGCGTGTTCAACAAAATCAAAGATGCAACGAAGGAAGAAGATGGAGAAATCGTAGAAGTTGCGCCTGCGGATCAACCAGTGGAACCTGTTGCCAATGTGATTGAATATGACATTAAAACACCTGATTTTATCAAACGGGAAGACACGGTGGAAGATACCGTTGATACAGCTTTTGAGGTTGAGACTGGACAGCAAAACGAAGAAGCAGACAGCACTGTCAAGCAGGAATTTTACGATCCGACCAAAGACTTGGAGAACTATGAGTATCCTACATTGAACCTGTTGAAAAAATATGAGTTTTCTGACTCCAGTGTTGACATGGAGGAGCAGAATGCCAACAAGGACAGAATCATAGTTATTCTTCATAACTTTGGCGTAGAGATATCCAGCATAAAAGCTACAGTCGGTCCGACGATTACCCTGTATGAGATTACCCCTGCACGCGGTGTGCGTATCGCAAAAATAAGAAATCTGGAGGATGACATTGCATTGAGCCTAAGTGCACTGGGCATCCGTATTATTGCACCGATTCCCGGCAAAGGCACAATAGGTATCGAGGTGCCCAACAAGAAGCCGCAAATCGTATCAGCAGAAAGCATTTTCAATAGTAAGAAATTTCAGGAGTCAGCATACGAATTACCCATTGCCCTCGGCAAGACCATCACAAATGAGATATACATGGTCGATTTGGCCAAAATGCCTCATTTACTTGTTGCCGGTGCCACAGGACAGGGTAAATCTGTAGGACTTAACATCATCATCAACTCCCTACTCTACAAGAAACATCCGAGCGAGTTAAAACTGGTCTTAATTGACCCTAAGAAAGTTGAGTTTAGTGTCTATTCAGCACTGGATAAATTCTTTATTGCCAAAGTGGATGACGGTAACGATGATGTCATCATTACCGATGTCAACAAAGTAAAGAAAACCCTGAACAGTCTGTGCAAAGAGATGGATGACCGTTACCAACTGCTAAAGGCGGCTAAGGTCAGGAATATCAAGGAATATAACGAGCGGTTCCAGAAACGCCTGCTTAATCCGGAACACGGCCACAGGTATCTGCCTTATATCGTTGTGATTATTGACGAGTTTGGCGACCTGATTATGACAGCTGGTAAGGAGATCGAATTGCCTATTGCCCGTATAGCCCAACTGGCTCGCGCCATTGGTATCCATATGGTAATTGCTACACAGCGTCCTACAACAAATATCATAACAGGAACCATCAAGGCTAACTTCCCCGCGAGAATGGCATTCCGCGTGTCAGCAATGATAGACTCCAGGACGATACTTGACCGTCCGGGAGCTAATCAATTGATAGGAAAAGGCGATATGCTATTCCTGGCAGGAGGAAACAACCCAGACCGTGTGCAATGTGCCTTTATTGATACGCCAGAGGTTGAGTCTGTCGTGAAACACATTTCCACGCAGAAGTTATTCCCGAGACCATACCTGCTGCCGGATGTTGTTGAAGATACAGGCACAGAAGGCGGCAGCGGCGATCTCACTAACGGAAACCTTGACCCGCTGTTCCAAGAAGTGGCACGTCTGGTTGTTGCCAGTCAGTCGGGCTCCACATCATTGATTCAACGCAAATTTTCTATCGGATACAACCGTGCCGGACGCCTGATGGACCAACTGGAATGTGCGGGCATAGTTGGCCCGTCTCAAGGAAGCAAGCCCAGGGATGTCCTTGTTCAAGATGAAATACAGTTAGACCAGCTAATATCAAATTTGAAATAATTATGAAAATTATAGCAGTATTATTGTTTGCTCTTTTAGGAGTGACAGTTTATGCCCAAAGCAACAGTAAAGAGGCTAAAGCTGTTTTAGACAAAACATCTAAAACGATAAGAAACAGCGGAGACATGGAGGTCAACTTCACCGCATCTACCTTTATGGAGCAAAGTCAGAAAGGAAATTTGAGTGGTACGATATACCTGAAAGGACGTAAGTTTAATATAGTTTCGACAAACGTATTATGTTGGTTTGACGGCAAGACGCTTTGGAGTTTCAATAAGGCCAATGACGAAGTCAACGTCAGTTCCCCTTCGGTTAAAGAAAGACAGTCTATGGACCCCTATCTCTTCTGTGAATTATATAAAGACGGATACACCTATGAAATGAGCGATACATCCTTGCGCGGACATGATTGTCATGAGGTAAGGCTGAAAACGACAGACAAAAGAAAAAGTGTACAGGAAATGATTATCACCATCGATAAGAAAACAAGTATGCCTCTTTGTGTCAGAATGAGGCAAGGCGTTAAATACTGGATTAGAATCAGTATCCAGAAATGCAAGATAAACCAGAAATACGATAACGATAAATTTAAGTTTAACAGTGAAGACTATCCGTCGGCAACAGTTGTAGATATCAGATAACGTTATTAAAAGATTATTATGGAAAAAATACCTTGTTTAGTGATAGGCTCAGGCCCTGCCGGATATACTGCAGCAATATATACTCAACGTTCGGGAATACAAACTGTTGTTGCCACAGGTTTACAGCCCGGTGGCCAGTTGACGACAACAACTATTGTTGAGAACTTTCCTGGATTTCCCGAAGGCATCGATGCCAACATTCTTATGGAGAACATGAGGCAACAGGCTGTAAACTTCGGCGCACAAGTTTGGGAGAAGATGGTTGCAAAAGTTAATTTGGATGAAACACCGTATCATATCCTTTTTGATGACAATTCTGAGGTTACGGCAGACACTATTGTCATTGCCACAGGAGCTACGGCAAAATATCTCGGGTTGGCAGACGAAACCAAATATCAAGGTATGGGCGTCAGCGCATGTGCTACATGCGACGGATTCTTCTACAGAAAAAAGACTGTCGCTGTAGTCGGAGGTGGTGATACGGCTTGTGAAGAAGCATGTTATCTGGCTACACTGGCGGCAAAGGTCTATATGATTGTGAGAAAGCCTTTCTTGCGTGCCTCACAGATTATGCAAGAGCGTGTGAAAAACAATCCTAAAATTGAAATACTGTTTGAGACTAACACACTTGGTTTGTATGGCGAAAATGGTGTTGAAGGAGCTAAACTCGTATATCGAAAGGGAGAAACAGATGAAAGAACCTACGATTTGCCAATTGACGGGTTCTTTCTCGCTATCGGCCATAAACCCAATAGCGATATATTTAAGCCTTGGGTTAAGACGGATGAGTTGGGATATATCATTACTGAAGGTAAAACGCCAAAGACTGGTGTTCCGGGTGTATTTGCTGCAGGAGATGTTGCTGATCCGCATTATAGACAGGCCATCATTGCCGCAGCATCAGGTGCCAGTGCCGGAATGGAAGTAGAGAAATATCTGTCAACGAAATAAAATATTAAGGGTTTTCGTATAGGATATTAAATTTTTTACTGAATAAGTACATACAAATAAGACCTGCGTATTTTGCAGGTCTTATTTGTATATCTCATGTTCCAAAACATCCATTTCCCGTTTGAAAACAGCATCGCTGCCCATCCGCTTTTTGACCAAGGAACATGAATGTATAACTGTAGCATGGTCTCTTCCAATACGCAAACCAATTTGTGTCGTAGATAGGCCTGTACATTTCTGACTCAAATACATGATGATTTGTCGGACATGAACAATATTTTGTTTACGGCTTGAAGAAACAAGATCAGTGGATTTGACAGCATATTTCTTGCAGACTTTGTTAAGTATATCATCAATTGTCACAACTTTTCTGCGTGTACTTACTACCTTGGAGATAACACTTTCAACCAAGTCCATGTTTATGTCCGCATTTGTGGCGATGGAATATGCCATAATAGAGTTGATTATACCTTCCAGGTCACGGACACTTCCTGTAACATTTTCTGCGATATAGTCAACAAGTGAAGAAGGTATAGACAAACCTTCGTGTTGAATCTTAAAGTTCAATATATCCCTGCGCAGATTATAGTCAGGCGACTCTAATTCTGCAATCATTCCCCATTTAAAGCGTGAAAGGAGTCTGTCTTGAAGTCCGCTCAAAGAAACAGGAGGCCTGTCACAAGCAAGAATAATCTGTTTCTGATTGCGGTGCAAGTGATTGAATATATTAAAGAATGCCTCTTGGGTGCCTGTCTTACCTGCAATTTCCTGAATGTCGTCAATGATAAGAACATCAATAGACTGATAGAAATTCATAAAATCGTTGAAATGGTTTTTCTTTACCGATTCAACATATTGGATTTGAAACAGGTGAGCGGAAACATATATGATTCTCTTATGAGGATGCAGTTCTTTAACTTTAATGCCAATAGCATTAATCAAATGAGATTTACCTACTCCACTTGCTCCATATACAAAAAACGGATTAAACGTATTCTGGTACTTTTGCGCAATAGCCTCTGCGATAACAGCAGGAAGTTTATTGCTATCACCTTTTATAAAGTTCTCAAAAGTACAATTGGGATTTAGGTTTGAATCAAAATTTGACGAAGCGTCTTGAATAACATTCTCTGGAGTATATCTACTTTGTTTGTGATTATCATTTATTGTATCTGCAGAACTGCTGTCAGTAGAATCTTCATCAATAGCCAAATCGTTCTTGCGGTCAACTTCAATATGGTATCCTAACTTAACATCTCCGTAGAACTTGCGAATAGTGACCCTTAATAATTCAAGATAATTAGACTCAATATACTCCACGAAGAATCTGTTTGGAACATCCAAACGCAGATTGTTGCCGTCAAAAGAATAAAAACCTATATGACGAAACCATGTATTATATGGTAACTCACCGATATTATTCTTAATAAAAGACAAACATTGTGCCCAAATCTCTTCAGGTGTATATCTCATTTCAGTTTATTCAATCACATTTCATTACAAAATTACAATTTTTACATCGAAAAAATGATATCACCCGAAAGTAAAATTTGAATATAATGTTTATAAAATAATCTTATTTACAACAACTTAAAAATCTTTAATTCTAAATAGCATAATTATTCTGGCATAAAAATCTTAACTGTTGATTATCCAATGTTTATAAATATTAAAAACCTTATTCAAAAAAGAAATTTATAATAAAATCAGCTAACAGTTGATAACGAATAAAGTGCTGCTATATTTTTTGTCTACAGCAATATTTAGAATTATTTTTGTCACGTTTATTTATCCTTCTTACCAAAGACTGAGAAATGTACATACCTTTTAGGATGTTCTTTCAAATCTTGAAGTAATTTGTCTGAAGAAACAAGGGTTTGGTTAAGGTTATCATATAACTGCGTGTCATTAAGCAATAAGCCTAAAGAACCAGACTTAGAGTTAATCTTTTCGCTTATAGATTCCGTCAGCTGACGAACATTAAGTAAGGCATCATTAACATTTTTTATTGTAGCTGCGTAATCAATAGTATTAAGTTTTGAAGTGATATCTCCTGTATTGTGACCAATAGCATTCAATTGCGCCATTAATGTAGGTATCTCATTTTTCATCAATCTATTTAATTGATCTGTTGTGATGCATAAATTATGTGTAACATATTCCGTATTGGCAATAATATTGGATAAAGCTGTATCGCCTAATAGTGTATTCAAAGATGCGAGAATAGAATCAACTTTCGGTACCATTTTCTCAATGCTTGGCATCATGTTGCCAGCTTTAGCCATTATCCCGTTCTCAGGTCCGCCTGAAAAACTGTCACCAGGCTTTAGCGTAATTCCATCGCCTATAATAACAGACAGCGTTGTGCCGCCAATTAACCCTTGCTTGATTTCCGCACGGCTATTATCTGTAAATCGCATTTTCCTATCGACCTCTATCTTGACCCTAATGTTCTGAGGATGTTCATAGTCATAGTTGATTGAGCGTACTATTCCAACAGGATATCCATTAGCATATACCGGGTTTGATTCTTCAAGCCCTGAAACATCATTGAAGTTAATATAATACGTGCTATAACTTTTAAATATATTGATCCCTTTAAGAAAATTGATACCAAAATATATGACAACAACCGCACAAATGACGGTTAAAGCTAATTTTATTTCTTTAGAGTTTTTCATGTTATATTTTTTTAATTTTTCAGTTCTGCCAATGCTTGTTGTACACTTATTTTTTCATCGCCCTTCATTGCAATAACGAAATTCCCTGGAAATTTATCGGCAAGCATTTTCTTCAATGTAATTATCTCTTTGTAGGAACTAGTATTTCCGTAGGTATATTTATATAGATTGTTTTCTTTATAATATGAAATTAGTGAACCGTCAATACCCTTGAATTGCTCACTGTCTTTACGCAACATTTTTGATGATACTAATATTTGAACCTTGAATGTTATACTCTCATTTTTTATATTCTGTGAGATATCTTTATCCGTAGTAGTTTCGTTTGTTATAATTTCAGAAGCACTTTCTTTTGTTGACCGAAGAGAATCTGTAGGTATGTTTTTTATGCTTATTGGTTCTTCAGGTGCAGCACTCTCAACTCTGTTAACATCGGCTTTAGACATATTCTGCTGTTCTTCGTCTAATTTTGCTTTTTGTATATCTGCATTGTGCAATATAACAGACTTGCTCCGCGTATATGATTTCACATAGTCCACAAAACCTAAATATATGCTTCTAGCTAATTCGTCAGTTCCCTTGGCAGAGTTAAGATATTGCTCTTCTGAAGGAGTTGAGATGAATCCTAACTCTGTTAAGACACTCGGCATAGAAGTTTCTCGAAGTACAAGAAAACCTGCCTGTTTTACGCCTTTATCTACACGGCCAACGATTGCATATTGATTTTGTATAGCCTTAGCCAATTGTGCACTTTGCTTCATAAATTGATCTTGCATGAATTCAAAAATAATATAACTCTCCGAAGACTTCGGGTTAAAACCTGCATATCGTTTTTGGTAATCATTTTCATACAGGATTACAGAGTTTTCACGTTTGGCAACATCTAAGTTGTCTTTTGAACGGGCCATACCCAATGAATAAGTTTCAGCACCAACACTTTGTCTACCTTTTGGAAGGGCATTCGTATGTATCGATATAAACAAGTCTGCCTTTGCACGGTTCGCTATAGCAGCTCTTTCATGTAAATCAACAAAGACATCCGATTTGCGTGTATAGATGACTTTTACCTCCGGACAATTCTTCTGTATTAATTCTCCAACTTTAAGAGTAACATTAAGATTTATGTTTTTTTCTTTGGAATAAGTGCCTATCGCTCCAGAGTCATGACCGCCATGACCAGCATCTAAAACAACAGAAAACGGCCTGACATATAACGGTATACTGCAGAAAGCTAAAAGTATGGTAATAAATTTATTTCTCATTATTTATATTTCTGAATCTAGGTCTTATTTCTTTGTATTTAACAGGTGTATGAGGCCCTTTCACAACTTTTTCGAATTGTTCTGGAAGGTAAGGAACCTTATCTTTCGTGAATTCAGGGACATTGAAACTTTTAAACAATTTTATATAAGACCTTGGATCTTCCTGAGGAATCACAAAAGCTTTGTGTGCCTGGCCCTTTTTGTCAAAGTATGTTATGTAACTGCGGGAAAACGAGCCGTCGTCTCGGCGTGAACTGAAAACAATCCACCTACCGTTACTACTCCATGCATGGTATGAATCCACATTATTACTATTAGCTGCTTTTAGTGGATATACTTGATTGGTCTCCAAATTCTTTACATATAAATCAGATGACGAATGCCAAATATGGAACTGCCCGAAGTCACCAAGCGTAAATAACAGGTATTTACCGTCAGGACTAATCCTTGGAACAGAGGCGCTTTTGTTTATTGCAGCAGAATTAAAAACTAATTCTGGTTCTCCAAAGGACATACTTTTTTCATTAAACGGTATGCGAAATATATTATATTTTAGTTTCTTGGAATCTACAATAATTTTTGAATCCATTACTGAGTCAGCGTCAGAATCAATGATATTTGTTTTAGCTTCACAGTAATATATCATATCACCGGAAGGAGTCCACGCCGGGAAAGTCTCAAGTTCATTGTGAGTCTTTATAACATTGCTTATTTCATGTGTGTCAGCATTATAGAAAACTATATCTGACGCATGGTCTAGAACTTCTATTTTTTGTTTGTCTACGATATGAAAAACTTGTCCAGTTTTGTTTGAGGAAAACACAAGCCAGTTTTTCGTAGGATGCCATGAAGGATAAACGCAGGAGCCTAATATTGAATCGTTTTTTGTGTTAAGTTTTTCTATATGGCCGTTTTCAGCAATGATAGTTCCTCCGAATGCAGAACGTGCATGAAACAACATTCTTTTTGTGCTATAGTTTTGATAATTGTGACAATTGACACAATATGTTTTGTCTTTCACATACGTTAATCGTGGATTTTCAATAATGGGAGTTTGCTCAAATGTGGTTAAGTCACGCTGATACAATCCCATGAGCCTGTACAATATATATCCGGGTTCAATCAGACGATATGACAAATATTGATCTATCTGTTCTTCTGCAACTTGTATGTGATATTTAGGATAAACAGTCCATTTCCCGTCAAGATATTTATATATATATATGTCTAATGATTTATTTTTGCTTTTGGTTATAAAATCACGCCATTCGTCCATTTCAAATTGAATCACGCCCGTATTATCGCTGCTAGAAACCAAATCTTCTGTACCATTTGTCATGCGGCATACGAATTTATCACCATTCTCTCTTATCATGAAATTGAGCGGAGCTATGTTGGGCGGTATAACGATATTGGTATAATCAGGAAAAATCTTTATTTTCTTTTCTGTCGGTTGTGCATCTTCCGGAATGTTATAAGAAGGGTTACAACTGCCCAAAAGAACAAATAAACATAATAAAACTATGATATATCTATGTTTCATAATCGAATTTAATTAACTTGAGAATTTATACTGTTTATTGTGTTGTTAACTCTATAAGACTCTTCGTCTTTCAGATTTTGGTAAAAATAGTAAAACGTATATTTACCCGTGTATTTATCTTTTAATGCAGTTCCTTTTTCCCTTGTGGATTTGCCACGAAGCGAAGCGGCCTCATTCAACATTTGCTTAGTTGAGGAAACAGCATATTCTGGTATTTGTTGTAGGAATTTCATGTCATTTTTCCTCATGGCTTCCACGACAAGTGCATCTTCGAATGCAGCTGGAACCGTAGGTTCGTCCGGCATAATTCGTGCTAGCTTCGTAAAGTCATCCAAATCCTTTGTGTACAGAGCTACAGCCATGCTATTCTCAAAAGTCCTTCGGGAATAAAAGTTGTTTAGATATTTGTGATACCATATATATAGCGGAATCGGGAATTCTTCTTCATATGCATCACTCGCGGGAATCATAGAATATACCGTTGAAAGTAAGTAATCACTGTTTACCAACGAATTGTCAAACAACATCGGTCTATATTTCTTTACAAAAGATCGTTCAAAAGGAACGAAACTGATAAGTTCCAGATATTTATCCGCTAATTCTTTTTCATTGCGTAATAAGGATGTCAGGAACATATATTTCAGGCAATAAACAGACTTTCCACTCATTACGGTATGTTCCATACAATAATGATATGCAGGATTTATCAGTCCAAAATGAAAGTCTATTTCCGATTCATATAACAAATAACCTGATTCTTCTACTCCAGTGCGGTTTATTAATCTTGTCTGAGGATATTGATGGTATATATCAAACAATCTCTCATTCAGTTGGTCGTTCATTCTGAGTCCTATTGCATAATATGCGGCGACTGCTTTAGAAGGATTCTTGGCCTTCAATCCCAAATCTATCATCTCATTCCAATCTTGATTCTGGCACAGACGCATCATTCTTGTTGTATATAGTACATCTTGCTTTTCAATAGAACAATAAGCTGACAATAAGACGAAAAAGACTATCGGTATGCACAAATTAAGTACATTAGGCATCGTTCCGTCTGTTTTGCAATCGGAAGCAACAGCCGGAAATTTGCGCTTGGATATTATCCTGACAGCAAATGAAATCAATATAAGTGCCAGCAAGCAAATGACCGGACCATAAAATGCAAACGACTGGTCATATTGGTAAAAGAGGCTCAAGCCAATGGAGACAATATACACAAACCATGCACATACGGGTATCAAACTCAGCAAACGCAAGAAACCGTTCAAATTAAATATATAAATCAGGAAATAAACGATGCTTGTTAAAATGAGAGAATATATAAGTCCTCCTAACCACGGATACTTGAAAAAAAGTAAAAAGAAACGGCCTACAATTTGGAGAGCACCCGTCTTTACGCATAAGACTTCGTGCATTAATTCTTTGTCAAATGCAAAATAAGACCATTGCTCACAAATATAGAACACATCGCCGTATATCAACCAGCTGAAAAGCCAGATTACTAAAAAGGAAACTGCCAGAAATGGCATTTTAGGCCAGGCAAATTTTATTTTACCCGTCCTGCTTGTCGGTATTGTGACATTCATTTTGTCTCTTTGGCGGTTGTTATAATATTTTATCTCAGCCATAGCGTTTATCTTTCTGTTTTAATTAGCAAATTTAACGATTTTGGCTTATATAATGATACATATACGTTGTTTTTTGATTAACTAAAGACAAAAAATGTGTATTTTTGCATCAGAGATGAGAATTTTACTACTCGGTGAATATAGTAACGTGCACTGGAATTTGGCTTTAGGCCTTCGGGCTTTAGGTCATGAAGTGTGTGTGGTATCTGACGGAGACAACTGGAAGAATTACCAGCGCGACATCGATCTACGTCGGAAATCGGTTTCACCGGCAGACACACTGCGGTATTTGCTTAACCTGTTTATGACTTTTCCAAAATTTAAAGATTTTGATGTTGTGCAAATTATTAATCCGGTATTCCTCTCTCTCAAAGCGGACAAAATAAAACCTTTCTACAATTATCTGCGCAACCATAATAAAAAGATATTTATGGGTGCCTTTGGCATGGATTATTACTACATTAAGTCTTGTTTGGACTGTAAGACTTTTAGATATAGTGATTTCAATATTGGAAATAAAATTCGTCAGACATCATTTAATGATATCTGGTTGCAAGATTGGTATTACGGATCAAAAGGCAAACTAAATCAATATATCGCCCACGATTGTAACGGTATTATCAGTGGCTTATATGAATATGATTGCGCATATCAGTCGGAGTTTAAGGAAAAGACATGTTTTATTCCATTCCCCATAGATACGTCAGCTGTCGTGCAAAAAAATATCCAGAAACATGATAAGGTGCGTTTTTTTATCGGTATTCAGAAAAAACGCAGTGCATACAAAGGTACAGATATCATGCTTGAAGCTTTGGAAGACGCAAGAAGGGATTATCCCGATAAGGTAGAGATCGTCAAAGTTGAATCAGTACCATTCCCGGAGTATAAGCTGTTGCTGTCAGACAGCGATGTTATTTTAGATCAACTTTATGCCTATACGCCTGCCATGAATGCCCTGACCGCAATGGCTCAGGGACTTGTTGTCATTGGCGGTGGTGAACCCGAAGCTTACGACCTCTTGGGCGACTATGAACTAAGACCTGTTGTTAACGTGCAACCTGATAAACGAAGTGTGTATGACGCAGTAGTGGAACTTGCAACGCACCCAGAACGCATTTCTGATTTATCTCGAAAAAGTATTGAATATGTGCGCCGCTTTCACGATTGTAAAAAAGTGGCAGAAAAATACATACAATTTTATCATTCAAGATAGCTAAAAACTAAAACACATGACAACTAACCATTTCAAATCTCATGTTCAAGCTATCGCAAAATTGGGCTTACCCATTGTTGTCGCACAGTTGGGCGTTATCGTTCAGTCCTTTGCAGACACAATAATGATTGGACAATATGGCACACTTGAGCTATCTTCTGCTGCATTTGTCAACAATGTGTTTAACCTTGTATTTTTCTTTTTGTTAGGTTATTCTTACAGCACCACTCCTATTGTGGGGTATTATTATGGTAAGAATGACTTGTATAACGTAGGGAAAACACTTAAAGAAAGTCTTTTGGGAAACTTTGTATTCTCTCTAATTGTCTGCTTTTTATTATATTTATTATATTTAAATATTGACATCTTGAATCAACCTTCGGAATTGTTGCCCTACATCAAGCCTTATTTTCTGCTTTTACTAATTTCAATGCCATTTGTTGCATTGTTTAATTCTCTTAAACAATTTAGCGATGCTATCGGAGATACCAAGACACCTATGTGGGTAATGATTTTGGGCAACATTCTCAATATAGCCGGCAATGCACTATTGATCTACGGTCTAATGGGTTGTCCGGAATGGGGTTTGTTTGGTGCAGGTCTGGCTACCCTATTCTCCAGAACCATTATGTGCGGAGTGATGTTTTGGGCATTACGCCACAAAAAACATTTCAAAACATATCATCAAGGTTTTCGTTCAGACATTACATTTAGTGGTGTATGGCATTTGGCAAGAGTCGGATTGCCCATCAGTTGCCAATTGTCTCTTGAGGCTGCAGCATTTAATGTCGGAGCTGTTTTTATGGGATGGTTAGGTGCGTATGAGTTGGCTGCGCATCAGATTGCATGTTCCATTGGAACATTATGTTTTACCATATATTATGGCATCGGAGCAGCTGTAGCCATAAGAATCAGTCATTTTCGTGGCAGGCAAGACTGGAGCGAAGTTAGGACAACATCGGTTGTTGGATTTATCATGACACTTTGCGCCAGTGCCATATTAAGTGGAACAATCTTCTTCTCTATGGATCCTTTGGTCGCTGCCTTCACCCCTGATGCCAATGTTGCTAATGTCGTTTACACCTTAATGCCAGCATTTTTCGTATATCAGTTTGGCGATAGCCTGCAAGTTATTTTCGCCAATTCTTTGCGCGCCATTGAAAAAGTCAAGAATCTGTTATTTTATGCCGTGATAGCATATGGCTGTGTGTCAATTCCATTGAGCTATGTTTTTGCTTTTACATTCCACCTCGGGGCACCCGGTGTATGGTGGGCGTTTCCATTTGGGCTGACAACAGCCGGACTATTGTTCTGCAACAAATTTTACAAGGAGACAAAGATGGCTTAGGAACATCTCCCAGCACCTTGTTTTTTTATCCTCGATACACGTGTTTTTTGTCACGATGAAAAAAAACTTCTCTCCTAAATATTTTCAATTTCAGAAGTGTTACATCCACAAAAAAACAAGCACAGGCTTATAGTATTTCCTGTGCTTGTTTCAAAATAAGCTGTACCTTTATTTTTCAGCTAAACTGAAATCTTCCGGTTTATTCTCTCCTACATATGAGAATGTGAAATTCTTTCCTTTTGCAGCCGGGAATTGGCTTCTTGAGTCAATGTCGGAACGGCTTCTTAAATAATCCACTATCCTCTCATAGCTGTGCATTGCACTTCGAGCCTTAACCAAGGCACGGAATGTTGTATCTCTGTATGACGATTTACCTGTAACAGGGTCACAGACCACACGTTTGAATTGCAATTGTGAATCATACCATCCGTTATGTTCATCTGTCAAGGCATGCGACTTTGACAAATTTTTTTGCTGAGTATTATCACTTTCAATCAGACTTTTCAAATTGTGCCGTTTGAATTCGTCAAGATTACTTGCATTTGTTTTAATAACTATAAAGTAGTAATGAGTTTTTACCTTGTAACGTTTTGGAAAGTTTGAATCAGAATCAACATAATCAGTTAATTCCTTGACAAAATCGTCATTGACATCAAAATCCTCAATATTCAAACTTTTCAAGAATCCGACTGCTTCGTCTACGTTAGAAACAATTACTTCATCATTAAAGTAACGTAAGTATAGATTCATTGTAAAATGTTAAGAAAAGACATAAAAAAAGAGCGGAAAACGAGACTCGAACTCGCGACCCCAACCTTGGCAAGGTTGTGCTCTACCAACTGAGCTATTTCCGCAATCAAGAAGTGAAGAGAAGGAGACTCGAACTCCCACGTCATAATGACACTACCCCCTCAAAGTAGCGCGTCTACCAATTCCGCCATCTCTCCATTCTAAAAATAGACGTGCCCAGAACAGGACTCGAACCTGCATGCCTCTCGACACACGCACCTGAAACGTGCGCGTCTACCATTCCGCCACCTGGGCATAACTTTTCAAAGAGAGCGGAAAACGAGACTCGAACTCGCGACCCCAACCTTGGCAAGGTTGTGCTCTACCAACTGAGCTATTTCCGCAAATGCCACATTTCTCTAAATGCGGTGCAAAAGTAAGATTTTTTTTTATATCCACAAAATTTCACAGAGAATTTTTGAAAAAAGTATCATGTTTTTTTTGAAAAGAGTCAGAAATGCGAAAAATTAAGAACAACAGGAAAGAAATATATCTGAACAAAACCAAAGTATCAATAATTAATGTATTTTTGTAATTAATATCTTAATTTGCATCAATATACAAAGAAAATGAATAACGGAAAGATCCTTTTTAAAGAGATTGCCGCAGGTGGAGTTTTGCTTGCCAGCATGCCTGTTTCTGCGCAATATAGCCCGACTCCTCCTTTTACAGGACATATAGGCAAGACAGTTGAGACGACACAGACAGCGTATCCGCAGCATAATCCCAAAGCTCCTGCAGGTGCCCCTAATATTGTGTGGATATTATTGGACGATACCGGCTTTGGTGTCAGCTCGGCTTTCGGCGGACTTGTAGAGACACCTACGTTTGACTATCTTTCACAACAAGGATTACGTTTCAATAATTTTCATACAGCCTCTATCAGTGCTGCCACACGCGCCTGCCTGCTGACCGGCCGCAATCATCACTCAGCCCACATGGGCCGTTTTAATGATGATCAATATGGCGCACCCGGATATGATACCTATCTGCCCATGGAACACGGCACTATCGCCGAAGTGCTTCGCGAGAACGGATATGCTACATTGTGTGTAGGAAAATATAACGGTACTCCTGACCGGAACGGTTCTAATGCCGGACCTTTCAACCGTTGGCCGACAAATCGAGGATTTGACCACTACTTCGGTTTCAATGCCGCTTCAGGCGCTGAAGACCAGTGGCACCCTATGCTATATCGTGATACACATAGAGTACCCGATGATTCATTAGGACAGTTGTGCATCACACGTTTTGCGAATGAAGCCATAAACTATATTGCCGATCAGAAGAGTGCGGCTCCGGAACAACCATTCTTCCTCTATTTTTCTCCTGGTACAGCGCACACGCCATTCCACACTTCCAAGGAATGGGTTGACAAGTATCACGGCAAGTTTGACAAAGGATGGGATGAATACGCCAGGCAGACGTTGAAGAATCAGCTGATCCAAGGCATTGTACCAAAAGGTACAAAACTGCCTATACCAAACAAAGACAAACAGGACTGGAGCGTGCTCTCTGCCGATGACCGCAAGTTGTATACACGTCAGATGGAAGTTTTTGCGGGCTTTATGTCTCAATGTGACTACGAGATAGGCCGCATTGTTAATTTTATCCGTGAAATTGGACAGTTGGACAATACTTTGATTATTGTTGCCCTGGGTGACAACGGCGCCTCTGGTGAAGGAATGCGTACAGGCGGCCGGGAGATGGCTTCAGTAGAGGCTGAAAATGACTTTATAGCAAAAGAACTAAAGAAATATGATTACTATGGCGATGAACGTACACAGCCGTTCTATTCCGCCGGATGGGCACAAGCTTGCAATACACCTTTCCGCTATCATAAAAAATGGGCAGATTATGAGGGAGGCACACATGACGGTCTTATTGTCTTTTATCCAAAAGTCATTAAAGAGGCCGGCGGCATACGCACACAATATACCCATGTCACCGATATCCTGCCGACGACATTGGAATTGTCTGGTACAAAATATCCGGAGAAGATTAACGGATATACTCAAACGCCTGTAGAGGGTACCAGTTTTGCCGATGCTGTCACATCGGCCGACAACAACGTACCTGAACATAAGCACATACAATATTACGAGCTTAACTCCTCCTATGCGCTGTATAAAGACGGCTGGAAAGTTCAGTTTCCTAATGGCAAGCTGAACAACCTGCGCGGTTTTTTCCCAGATACTGACGTACATCTCTACAATCTCAAGGAAGATTTCAATGAAAGCAACGACTTGGCAAAAAAATATCCTGAAAAAGTATCAGAGCTTTTGGCTGACTTTGAGAAAGAAGCATGGAAATACAATGTATATCCTCTGAAAAGCGGTAAGACAAAAGTTGACCCTAACTACCCTAATCCTCAGCGCCCGCATTACGACATATACGTTGGAGCCCGCAACTATGGTGAATATCCTTATTTTGACGGCACACAGGGCAAGCCTTACACCATCTCTGTCTATATCAGCGAAAGCAACGGCAGAGACAATGGCGTACTGATGTCACAGAGGGGATTCGCGCTCTACATGCTTGACGGAGTGCCGGTATTTGCCGTGCGAGATGACAAAAAAATTGTTGCCTCTCGTGCCGTACCTGCCGGTAAATCTGTGGTAAAAGCTGAAGTGCGCCACAAGGGCAAGACACCTTCCAGTGTCCGGCTGTATATCAACGATGAACTCGTCGGCAGTTGTGAACTGAAGGAGAAACTGAACATGTCGGGTAAGTCCAACTTCATACAGGTTGGTCGCCAATGGGGTCTGCCGGTCAACAATGACTACAAGTCACCATTTACCTTTACCGGCAAAATATTCAAAGGAACTGTTGATATAAAGCAATAATCTCGCTGATTTATATCAGACACAGCTGTGGGCAAACTATTCTGACAGGGAAACCTGTTGCTTTATAAATTAAACATCTATGACATCACGGAAAAAAGCCGTCATCGTAGGAGCCACTTCTGGTATCGGTCTGGAGATAACCCGTCTTTTGGCCAAGCAGGGTTACGTCATTGGTATTGTAGGACGCCGCCAGTCCCTACTTGACAACATCAAGGAGGAAATCAGTGGTGTGACGGCCACAGCCTGCATAGACATCAATGATGCTGATGCGGGTGTAAGACTGTTGGACTTCATTCATACCATGGGCGGCATCGACCTATATTTCCACAGTTCCGGCATAGGATACCAGAATCCCCTGCTCGACTCTGACAAAGAGTTGTCTACCGTTGAGACCAACGCCCTTGGGTTCACACGGATGATAGACACCGCTTTTCATTACTTCGCCGAACAGAACGGAGGTCGTGGGCATATAGCCGCCATTACTTCCATAGCGCGTACAAAGGGACTGGGCGCTGCTCCGGCATATTCAGCCACCAAGCGCTTTCAAAGCAACTATCTTGAAGCCCTCAGCCAACTTTCATCCATTCACCATCACCACATTACAATAACAGATATCCGTCCGGGATTCGTCGGAACAGACCTGTTGAAAAATGACAAATACCCGTTGGTCATGGATAAGACCAAAGTGGCAAGACACATTGTTAACGCCCTGAAACGCGGGAAGGCAGTTGTGACCATTGATTGGAGATATCGCATCCTTGTATTCTTTTGGCGACTCATCCCCCGCTGCATCTGGACGCATCTTGACATCAAGACCCGAAAGATATAAGTCCAACATAACTTGAATTACACTGACAGAGACGCATCCTTAAAAAATCGGTGCGTCTCTTCTTCTGTTCCAGACTGAAACTCTTCACTTACGTCTGAATAACCTTTTATGAAAAAAATATCGTTATTGTGAATTTGCTATACATTATTGCAAATTCGCAATATAAGAAAATTATAACATTTCCTAAATTTGTGAAAATAACGCAAAAAAAACATAATTTTTATGAGACGACTAAGCCCAGTAATGCTTTTTTATTCTTTGTTACTGTTATCTTCGGCATCTTTTGCACAATCTGGCAACGTGAGCGTAGCCGATGCCAACGGAAACAAACTCCGCTACTCTTTTGACAGTGCCGACGGACCTGCCACATTCACCGGCATTGACAGTTATGCCACCGACGAGAGTAAAGCCGGACACATCATCATTGCCGACAATGTCATCGACGCTGACGGTAACACCCACGAGGTCAACTACATTGGCGGCAGCATAAGTAACCGGAACAAAATCATAAGCATCGTTTTCGGCCAAAATATCATTGCCACGGGTGGTTCTGACGGCAACAGTAATGACGCTTTCTATGCCTGCCCGCAGCTGAGGAAAGTAACCTTAAACAACAGGCTGGAAACCCTGGGCCGATACACTTTCCAGTCGTGCAATAGTCTGGAAGATATCAACCTTGGTGATGCTACCGGTCTGAAGACCATTATGCTCAAGGCATTCCAAAATGCAGACAATCTGTGCTCACTCGAATTGCCAGAGAGTGTGAGCCTCATTGAAGAGTCTGCCTTTGAAGGATGCGACTCTCTGCGTTCCTTCACCTTCCTCGGCATGTCAAGTCTCACCAACATACCCAAGAACTGTTTTGCAGGTTGCGTTAGTTTGGAGAATATAACCCTGCCCGATGCCGTCAAGACGTTGTCAGCAGGATGCTTCTACAACACGCCAAGTCTTACCGAGATAATCTTTGGTACGGGCATCACGTCGCTGAGTGATGACAACTACGTCTTCGGCTACTTCAACGCAAACCTAAAGAAGATGACGTTCCCCGGTGCAGTCTATCCTTTCCTGAAAGAATACTATCTCCCTTCCGACATTGTGCTCTACGTGCGCCCCGATTTGATAGACACCTACAAGGAGAACAGCTTCACCAAGGAACTGCATTTCATCGGCATCGGCCAGTCAACCGCCTTTGATATCACCACCACTGCAGGCGGCCAGTTGCAGGTTCAGGTAGAAGCCCAAGGCGATGCCAATAATGTGATACAACTTACAGTCACCGGCCCCATCAACGGTACTGACATTGATTACCTGCACAGCGCCATGCCCAATATTTCCATTCTGGATCTCACGAATGCACGCATCGTTGCCGGCGGTGACAGCTATCACCAATGGGAGATAAACAATGGTACGGCTACACAAAACACATGGGCTGGTCCCTGGAATACCGAGACCGACGTGGTAGGTTCTTCCATGTTCTACAACATGCCTACCCTCACCAGTCTCTCGCTCCCTTCAGGGGTCACCACCATCGGTGACTACGCCCTGGCGCAAGACAAGAACAAAAACTTCAAGCTTGCCTATGTCACCATCCCGTCGGGAGTCACCGCCATCGGCCGTAACGCATTCTATTGTACAGGTATCACAGAAATAACCCTTCCCGTCGGTGTCACCGTCCTGGAACAAAGTGTTTTCGAGAGTTGTGAAAAACTCCGCAAGGCCACCCTGCCCGAGGGCCTCAAAGTCATTGGAGCAAAATCTTTCAACAACTGTTATGTTTTAGAAGACATAAATATGCCTTCAACCGTTGAGAGTATTGAAAACGAAGCCTTTATCAATAACTACCAGCGTTCAACTCCTCTGACTATCCCCGCTTCCTGCAAGCGTATTGGCGATTATGTCTTCTACAACAATTACGCCATGCCCGGAATAACGTTCTGCGAGGGTTTGGAGTCTATCGGATACTATGCGTTCTATGGCTGTCATAACATCAGGCAGGTCTTGTTGCCTGAGAGCGTAACCAAACTGGGCAACTCTTCGTTCTACGACTGTGACTCTTTGCGGACGTTCACGTTTCCACAAAATATCAAGGATGTTCCCGCCTGGATTTTGCAGAGTTGCGACGCACTTGCTTCCGTCACCCTGGCCGACGGTACCACAGGCATCGGACAAGGATCGTTTGCCGACTGTCCCATGCTCAACACCATCAACTACAATCAGGAGACACTCACCAGCGTCAGTTCTTACGCCTTCCGTGGAACGGGTTTCACTGACGTCTCGCTGCCGAGCAGCGTCACATCCCTGGGAAGTGCTGTCTTCTCCAATTGTGCCAAACTTGTCAGCGTCAATATCCCCCCAGGGGTTGATTTTGTACCTGACGACTATGTCAGCAACTGTCCGAAACTCGTCAATGTAATCATGCATGAGGGCATCCGTACCATCGGCAACGCAGCGTTCTACGGCTGCATATCACTGCCATCTATTGATTTGAACAATCAGATTACGGTCATAGGCAATAACGCCTTCAACAGATGCACAAGCCTCGTTCTTCAAAAATTGCCCGATGCGCTCACCACTATCGGCGCGGCGGCCTTCCGTGAGACCTCTGCCATAACCGTCCGGTTAACCATCCCTTCGACCGTTACGCTGATAGACGCCGAAGCTTTCATGGGCAGTGGCATCAGCGCCGTCATTCTGCCCGACGGCCCCATAACCCTCGGTGGGCACGTTTTTGCAAATACCCGCAACCTTACTGCAGTCCAACTGCCTTCAACTATAAAGCGCATTCCCGATTACGCTTTTCAGCAAGCCACATCCTTGCGCCACATTGACCTGCCTCCCTCAGTGGAGGAAATCGGTTATTGTGCTTTTGACCAGAGTGCCCTTGAAGAGATTACCCTGCCAGATTCCGTCAAAACGATTGAGGGATCCGCTTTCAGCTCAACAAACCTGCGGACCTTCCGAGTTCCCGACCACTTCACAAGCGACCTCGGTTCATATTGCTTAAACAACTGTAAGCGCTTGAAGACTGTTTACTTCGGTCGCAATCAGGATTATTCACAGTGGCAGAGTTTTACCTGTTGCAATGGTTGCGACTCTCTGGAACTGATGCGAGTATATGCAGGTACACCACCGCTATGCAGTTCCAGCTACATGGGCTACCGTACAAACTGCATATTGGAAGTGCCAGAGGATCAAGTTGCTCTTTACAAGGAAGCCGACAACTGGAAAGATTTCAAGGAAATCAGGGGTTTCTTCAGCGGTGATGTCCTCAATGACCAAGACTTTGCCTTGCTACAGACGCTGTACCAAACCCTTGATGGTGCAAACTGGACCACCTCATGGGATTTGACCAACAACCATCATGCTACAGGCAAATGGCCCGGTGTCACCACGGAGAACACGGGTGGCGAGACCTACTACATTACCGCCATAAACCTGCCGGCATCGGGACTGAAAGGGCAGTTGACGGCCGATATATTCCAACTGACAAGACTGCAGGCGCTCGATCTGAGTGAAAACAACATCAGCGGCAACATCGGAATTTTATTTACAGGTACTGCCTCACATCTTGCACCGCTGACAGATATCAACTTAAAGGCCAATCTTCTGACCGGTGACATTTACCCCTTTGCCTCCAGACTGCCGGAACTGACAAAACTGGATGTCAGTTTCAATCGCCTGACAGCGATATCACAGCCCATTCCTAAAGACAAACTCAACGACTTTGTTTACAACTTCCAGTTTATTGATTATTGGACGCATGAAGCAGTTGACTGTGATGAAGCCGAAATCACCGATGTCACGGTAGGCGTACCGACAAAGCTTACTCCCAACACACTGATGACCTATCGTCACGACAATCAGGATTACGGGTTTACCGGCAATGACCTTGCACGCCTCTGTTATGACGGCTACTGGTACCAGCCTTGGCTGGCCCACTGGGAACTATACCGGACCGACAGCCTCTGGAATCTCTACGCAGGCAACGACAACTACGTCTTCAGCGGCCCGAAGAACAAGGTACAGGCATACGTATTCTATAATGGTAACTGGGAAACCCTGTTGCTACGCATGAACTGGACAGACGGCGATGTCAATGCGGATCAGGACATCGACGTCACCGACTTACAGAGTGTTATCTACTATGCCATGAATGAAAAGAAGCCGACCGGCCAGATGTTCAACTACACAACTGCCGATGTCAATGCAGATAATGCCATAGATATTCGTGACGTGGTAGGAAACATAGATTATATCCTCGGATATGTTCAATCTGCCAATGCAAAAAGATATGGTAAATCACAATATACAGAATTAAACGAAAAATCAGCCAACAAACTTACTGTCAGCCATTCTTCCATCCTGTTTAACAATACAGAATCCGTAGCTGCATTACAATTTCTCATCACTGGAGCATCTGCACGCGAGATTAACATAAAAGCTAATCTTCGCAACAATTTCTCAATTGCAATGCGTGATATACCAGGTGGAGTACGTGTTGTAATTTATTCTGCCACGGGTAACGAACTTCCCCCTGGCCAGTATGAACTTGTGACTAATTTGCCAGCCAATGCTGTCGTTACAGACGCCCGGCTATCAGATAAAAATGCAAACCACCTTGGTGTTAATATCAATAATGAAGCTACAGGTATCAATGCCATTAAAATTGATGAGGCATTGAGTGGAAAATGGCATGATCTAAATGGACGTGTATTAAATGTTAAACCGACACAACCAGGCATATACATTAAAAACGGCAAAAAAGTTATCATTAAATAAACAGTTTATACAAGCAATAAGTTGAAAATAAAAATGTCATTATGAAATATTTTAGAACAATCTTATCAGCAGTGTTTCTGTGCATCATAACAAACATGTATGCGCAGACTAATGTTCTTCGCATTCCAGAGATAACCTATCCTGCCGGCAAGACCTTGAGCCTACCTGTCGAATTAGAGAATGCAAGTGACGTCGTTGGTGTACAGTTTGACCTTTCTGTACCATACGAACTCAGTGTTGATACAGCAAACCAAGTCATTACAAATCTCACAAAAAATCGCATCACAAACCACAAAGTCATCTGTCAAAAGAAAGGTACGCAGTGGAGAGATGCAAATGAACACGGAGGTATTAACACATACTATAACTATCGCTTCATCATATATAGTGAAGATAACTCCAAACTCTCAGGCAGCACAGGTACACTCCTTACCATAGAAATGCCTATACCTGACAATCTCGCCAACAAAACCGTTATTCCTCTCTATCTCATTGACAATAGCGTTGTTCTAAGTAATCGTAATAAGGAAAACGTGCTCAGTGCGCAAGTTAACGGAAATGTAACTATTGAAGTTGTGCCACGTCCTGATTTATTGCCTTCTAATATCACCGTAAGCCAAACCATTATTGACCCAAAAGGAACAATAGATTTTTCTTGGAAGGTAAGCAATATCGGCGACTTGGCCACTGAGGCAGGATGGACTGAAAGACTATATCTGGAAAGTCAGTCCACAGGCACACGTGTATACATAGGCTCAACTTCATACAACGGTAAACTTGCCATTAATGCCAGTGTAGAACGCTCTGCACAATTTACTCTTGATGATTTTCCTGGAATAAGCGGATTATGCCGCCCCGTTGTACAAATCATCCCTGCGGCAGGTTGTGGTGAAAATGCCCTATATCAAGCAAACAATACTGTAAGCGGCAGTAAATACTCAGTACGTGTAAATAAATATTTAATATTAACTGCCAATAAAAATCTTATTCTAAAGAACTCAACAAACGGTTACTATTGCGAACTTCGTCGTACAGGCGATTTGACTGAATCACAAACTTTCAACATAAGTAGTATAGATAAAGCAGGTCATACAGACCGACTTCGTTTCTCTGATAATGGCAAAGTAACCTTCAGTAAAGGAGCTAACAGAGCTAGTTTCTATCTTTATCCTGTCAATAATGAACGTTTTGACATAGATCAGCACGTTGCTGTAATAGTCAACGAATCATTAAACAATGGATATGACATGGCTGTTGACAGTGTTCTTATCGAGGAAACCAATTTAATAGCTCTTACATTGCGTACAGACAAAGACGATTACAATGAAGGAGAAACCATCCATTTAACAGCAAGTGTTTCACAGCGACCTTTCCCCGGACAGTTGGCTGTTTACCTGAATATTGAAGAACAGAAACGTTTTAAACTTCCACAACGCATTGTGTTTGAAGACGGGGCTCTTGAAGCCAGCGTTGACATTCCTGTTATTCAAGATAACAGTCCTTCGAATGACATGAGTATATGTATAACAGGAACTGCCGATCATCACAAGTCTGCTGAAACTCTTTTCATACTCCACGATGATGACACTCCAGCTATCCAGATGACATTGTCTCCCAAAACCGTTAGCGAAGGAGCAGGTCCTCAGGCTATTATGGGGACAATAACTAGAGCTGGTGTAACCAACAATAAAATCACAATCAAACTTACAGATGATGGTTTCGATGACATATATTATAGCGCTCAGACTTTAACAATGCCAGCGGGAACGACAACAGTCAATTTCCCTCTTGGCATTAAAGATAACCAAGCTGCAGACGGAGATCGCCTCGTACATATCCGAGCAGCCGTATATATGACAGACTGTAATTGTACTGCTATCGGTGACAAGCAAGCCGTGGTTACTGATAGTATCATTATTACAGACAATGATGGTCCTACTCTCAGCGTCATAGCTGATAAGTCTACCATTCTCGAAGGAAATGAAGAAGGATGCAATCTGACCATCACCAGAAACAATATAGGGAACGAAGACCTCACCATCACTATTGAAACTGACGCTGAAGACGTTCAGTATGAGACAACTGCAATAATACCTGCCGGACAAAGGAGTGTCAGCATACCTTTCCGGGCTTTGAGTAATAGTGCGGCAGAAGGTGATCGTACAATTAGTGTTGTTGCAAAGGCTGAAGGTTTCAGTAACGGTTCTACTTGGTTACTTATCAGTGATCGTACAATGCCTGATCTGACCATTACGGCTTTTGAACTCAGTAATACTGTTGTAAATGAGAATACTCCGATTACTGTTACCATTCAGGTGAAAAACATCGGTTCGGCAGCAGTCCCGGCAAATATTCCCATTAAACTCTACTATGATGACCATGAGTGGACTACATATACCATGCCAACAGGTCTAGACAGTGGTGAAGCAAAATATTTCAGTTTCCGTCCTAATAACTTCCTTTCTACCGGAAAGTTTGCAATCAAGGCTGTTGTCAATCCAACAAATAAACCTGTAGAACTGCTCACAACCAATAATACATCATCTACTATCGAACTGACAGGCAATAGCCTCTATACATATACGATGCAGGCTGAAAAGCCTGGTTATAATGTCAATGAGACAGCAAAATTCACAGGTACATGCATCGGTATTGACGGCCAAATTAACCCAAGTCACTACATGGAACTTTTTATAGACTGTAATGGTCAACGCCAAACATTCGGGAATATTGGCGGCATTAATGATAATGGCAGATTTATGGGACAATGCTCAATTCCCGCAAGTTTCTCTGGTACAGTAAACATTGGTGCTTGCGCCCGCAGCGATGCGGCAACCACAAAGGTTTTCCTCGGTTCGTTTGAGGTCTATGGCATGGAGCGTACAGAAAACAGCTATATTGTCAACGAGATCTTTAAGGACGAGCCATATGCTGGAAAGATACGACTACGCAATACTTGTGGACTGGATATGCATAATATTACTGCAACACTGGAAGGCAGAACCGCAAACTATGGAATCAATATAACACCTATTGCCACACTGCCTGCACATGGAGAAGTAGATTTAGAGTACACGATTACGGGAAATAAAGTCACATCTATCAGCGATTACGAACAGATACAGTTTGTCCTCAAGAGTGACGAAGGTGCCAAGTTGACCGTGAACACATGGAACTATACAAAGATGCGTACAGCTGACTTGGCTGTAAGCGAAAACAATATCAAAACAACGGTACAAACAACACAACCACGTACCTACCCCATCTTCCTTACTAATAAAGGTGAGGCTCCGACAGGTAAAATCAGTATTTCCTTACCTACAGGTATGGGCAAGTTCGTCACGCTGGCCTCTGCATCAGAAATACCTTCTCTGAATACCGGCGACAGTACCATGATTCTGCTGCGCTTCAACGGCCAGGGCTTTGACGTGAACATAGAACAGACTGGTACCCTTGCCATCAATTGTGAAAACGGTAATGGTACAGTAGTTCATTTTAGTGTGACAACTGTCAGTGAAAGTAAAGGTAATCTGAAAGTCTATGTGGAAGACGAGATGACCATCTACGGTGACAAAGACGGTAATCATCCGCGCGTCAATGAAGCTACAGTAAAACTGAAAGACTATAACACTGGCGCAGACATTAAAACATTAACAACTGATAAAAACGGATATGTCACTTTTGAAGGTATAAACGAAGGTTTCTATCAACTTTATGTCACCGCGCCAAAACACGATGATTATCGTCAAAATATTGTAGTTGCTCCAGGGGAAACAAAGAACCATACGGCTACAATATCTTATCAAGCTGTCAGTGTTACATGGGATGTTGTGGAAACAGAGGTGCAAGACGAATATGAAATTGTCAGCACATTAACCTATGAAACACAAGTTCCCGTTCCAGTCATCGTTATGACTGCTCCCGACACATTGGCTCTTGACCTAATGGAAGAAGGGAAATCGACGATGTACAACATAGTATTACGAAACGAAGGACTTATCGCTGCTCAAAACACCAAACTGACTCTTCCTGAAATATCAGGCTATACATTCACACCGTTAGTCCAGTATGAAGGTGTTATCATTGGTGCGCAACAGAGTTATGTCATACCGGTCCGTGTAACCCATGATGTAGTAGCCGGTTCACGTGGATTACTCAGTTCTCGTGGCGGTATGCCTTGCAGTGGCAGATATTTGGCCGACTTTGAATGGCCCTGTGGCAGTGATCACAAGCACGCCTGGGTTGCCAAGACCGTAAATTTGGTTAAAAATACGGCAACAGGTGGCGGCGGTGGTTGCGCCGGTGATGGCGGTTGGGTTGGTGCAGGTGGCGGTAGCGGCGCTCCGGCATTCAATGGCAGGGGCACTGGCATCAGTTGGAAGGCAGCCAGTGACGGAGCTCTGCGTGGCACGATTGATTTGCTCTGCGCTATGTCTAACCTTGTTCCCGGTCCGCCCGATGGTACTGACGATGCCCTTGACCGCATGAATGATGTTTTGGATATATGGCAAAATGGCGGTGATTGGAATTCGATTAAGAATGCTATAAACAATGAAGGTAACCGTCGTATTGAAGGCGCCAAGAATGATTTGCTGAACGGCCTGACCGGCGGCGGATATGACACATACAATGACTGGAAGAATTTCTACAATGGTGTGAAAGGCGTCTACGAAGGTGTCGGCAGAGGTGACTATCTGTCAAAGAGTCTGAAAGGAAAAACAACAAAGGCTGAAAGTTCATCAGAAGAACAGGATCCTTCACTCGTGGAAGGTACAACAGAGTGGTACGTGAAGATTTTTGAGGATTATGTTGACAATTCGTATTTCCGCACTTACCTCGAGAAGATGAACCTCTACGGCACCGTGAAGTTTGCCCGATATGACCTGATGACGGAACTGCTCAACGCTACCGAGGCCCTCGACCACTATACGCCTGAGTTTGCCGAGAGCATTGACAGCTTGAACAGCATTATCAGTGATATGACATACGGAATAACGGCCTTTGGATACGGCGGTACTATCGTGGGCGAAGGAAAGTCGCTGGAGGAGATGCAGGACAGGATAGACGCTGTAAAAATCAACGGCTCGGATACATACTATGATTTCAATTATAATCAGTATGTGGAACGCATGGTGCTGTACATCAAGAAATATATGAGCTGGAGGGCTCATAAGGCACAAATAGGTCAACCGGGATCAGTTCTTGAATCCAATCCTGTCACCGAAGACGGGTGGCGTGATATGGATACTCCAAGCTGGACATATGGCAAATGGTACACGCTTGATGAAATAGTGCGCTCGCGCTATGTAAAGGAGTATGCCAATCGCATTGACTCCTGCCAGAACGCCATGCTGTTGAAAGGTTTTGACTCATGGGATGACCTCTATGCCAGCGCGCAGAAGGACTTGCTGGACATGTATGAGAACATGGGCAAAAACACCTGCGCCAGCGTGAAACTGGAAATTGACCAGAAACTCGTCATGACGCGCCAGGCTTTCCGTGGCACACTGACAATGGAGAACGGACTCAATACTGACCTGACTGGTATCGAGTTGTCTTTGCTGGTTAAAGACTTGATGGGCACTGAGGCAACAAGCCATGAGTTCCAGATTAACTTTGAGAGCATTGACGGCTTCGAGGGCAGTGTAAACGGCCCGTGGACGCTCGGTCCGAAAGCCAAGGGTGTCGCCACCATTTTGTTCATCCCGACAAAATATGCCGCTCCCGATGCGCTTACTACCTGGAGTTTTGGCGGGACGCTATATTTCAACGACGGAGAGGGCGCCACACAGGTACGCTCATTGCTGCCAGTATCGCTGCAGGTAAAACCGTCGCCCGACCTCGACCTTACCTATTTCATGCAGCGCGATGTCTACGGTGACAATCCACTGACGAAGGATGTGGTTGAACCTATGGTGCCGGCAGAGTTTGCTGTACTCATCCATAATAAGGGCAAGGGCGACGCATCGAATATACGCATGTTTACCCGTCAGCCTCAGATTATTGACAACGAGAAGGGACTGTTTATTGATTTCAACATTATATCCTCACGGCTGAACGGTGGCAACAGTGTCTTGGCCCTTGACTCAACCGTTGCGACGACGTTCGGTGACATAGCGGCAGGAGGATCAGCCTATGCGCAATGGGACCTGACAGCCTCACTCCTGGGACACTTTAATAAGTATGACATCTCGGTGAACCATGTCACATCATACGGTAACCCCGACCTCTCACTGCTTGACCAGGTGACTATTCACGAGTTAATCCACAGTGTCAGACTCCCCATAGGGTCTCTGATGGGCTATTGGTTGCCACAGACTCAAGACCTGCACGGCTGGGCTGTCAACGATAATCTGGGCATCAACCCCACTGATGAGCCCGACCGTATGTACCTGAGCGACGGCACGACACTGCCCATCCTGTCGTTTACCGACAAAACGACAGTGAAGTATTCCGGCAATTATAGCTATAATGTCACTATCGACGTGGACGAGACCGATATGCAGGACGGTTTCAACTTTATCTACATATCCTTTGCCGACCCGACCATGGGAGGCGGAGGAATCAAGTCTGTGCGCTCTGACAGACCCTTGCTGAAAAACAACCAGATATGGCAGACGCAATATACCATGCGAGACGGTGCCGACCCCATCCGTGACAACAAGGTGCATGCGCTCATAGCCTTCCAGAAAGGCAGGGACAACAAGCCCTACTCATTCCAAATTGAGTTTGAGCCAGCCCCGCTCAACCGTCTTGAGGTTAAGAGCATAGAGACTGTTCCGCAGGGCGACGCCATCGCCACAGATGTACTTGACGAGCTGACGGTAAGCTTCAACAAGCCCGTCAAGCCTGAGACTTTCACCCGTAACGACATGGTGTTGCGCTATGAAGGCGAAAAACAGACCTCCGATATTCTTATCACAAAAGCCGCCGACAATGACTCTGTGTTCACCTTGAAGATGAACAATGTAGACCGCAACGGCTACTACACACTGCTGGTCAACACCGTTGATGTTACCGATACGGAAGATTTCACCGGCTTGGACGGCAAACAGGTCGGTTGGATGCTGTTTAAGGGCGGACTTGTACAATACAACGTCGAGCCGTGGCCAAGTGTCCAGGCCGGCAATGTCACCACCAGCAATAACGGAGTGACCAGCGGTGATGTCATCTATGGTGCCGATGTCACCATGACCGCCACACCTCAAGACGGCTACACGTTTGACTACTGGGGAACTGTTGACGAGGCCATTGAGTCCATCGCTTCATCGCGCGGACGGCTCAAGGGCGAAACATCCGCACCACAGATACAGGAAAGCCAGATAGGCCGTTACAGTACAGAGAACCCTGTCGTCGTACCGATGAAAAAAGCCTGCAACATGCGGGCGGTCTTCAAACCAAAGACCTACACGGTGACTTTCGTCTATGACGGGAATCAGGGAGAGTTCAACGCGACATCGGCGGTCTACAACCACGGAGACAGACTGAGTCTGCGAGCTACTCCAGCCGAAGGCTACAGTTTCGTTGGCTACAGCGACGGCAGCGCCATCCTCTCAACCGCAGCCGAATATGAGTACACCGTGACAGGTCCCGCCACCATCACCGTATTATTTAAGAGTGATGCCCCCGAGGAAATCCTATTGCGTGAAAGCATTGATTATACGCCTGCGGCAGTCAATAATGCCAACGTGCGTCTACAGCGTACCTTCGAAAAGAGCCTGTGGAATACGGTGTGCGTACCGTTTGACATCGACGAACCCGCCAATGTATTCGGTGAGGGCACCCAGGTTGCCCGTCTGAACGGCATAGACGGCAATGTGGTGCAATTCTCCACAGTAACGGGCATGGAGGCCAACGTGCCTTACCTCATCATGCCGGGCAAGCTAAACAATAATCAGGACATCAGCGACAGCACTTCGGCGATATCCATCTACAGCATCTCCAACACGGAGATTGTGCCGCCCGGCGCAACGATGAGTGAATGCAGCGGAGGTGTGGAAATGATTGGCACATACATCAACAGTGACATACCGGCTGCCGGTGACTACTATGTCCTATCCACAAACCTGCTCGAGTATATCGGCATTGGCGCAGAGATTCCGAGCGGACGTTTCAGGGCATACTTCCACATTCCGGGCACAACAGGTGAAACACTGAAAATCGCTATCGACGGCATCATCACCGGCATCGGTCTCCAGTTGCAGCCCGTAACCAGGAAAGGCGACATATACACCCTTTCAGGCATGCTGCTCCATAAAAATGCCGATATCAACACTTTGCGTCGCCAAGGCAGATTGCAACCGGGCATTTATATCATGAACGGCCAAAAGATTGTCGTGAAATAATATACCCGCATAGTCATTGACGCGCACGGTGTCTGTATTTCCTTTTGAAAGGCATACGGGCACCGTGCCCTTTTTCCATCAGGGAAAACGGGGTGGCACGGACGTCAATCTTGAAATAGTTTCTACGGATGCGCCAGAGGCGAACAAGCCACACGAGGAAGAAGCCGTCGGACAGGACATGACAGACAACATTCCAGGGCGAAGGTATCGTGACGAAGAAACTGAACAGGTAGAAGATTAAATCAACGGTAAACAACAGGTCCCACCAGCGTTCCCTGTCCCGGAAGATAAGGGTCAGTGTCTCATGCCCGTCAGTCTCCAGCTGGGCGCAGGCGGACAGACTCACGTCCCACCTCAACAGGCGAAGTGGCAGACGGATCTCAACGAGGTATCTGCCAGCCGGAAGGGAGCCCCGTATCTCGTCGCCACGCATATAGCCTATAAGTTGGCCATTGATGTATATGAAATAAGGCAAGGCGGCAGTTTTGATTACCCCTTGTCGGTGGCGAATGATAAGTTCAGACATACAGAGAAAGAAAAAAGCATCGTGCAAAGATACGAAAAGCGCGCTTTTTAATCGGTATTTGACAATACGTAAAGAAAAATATTTTTACCTTTGCAGCACACTTAAACTTGAAATCCTATGTGGTCCCTACAGAAATCTGCATGCCTGCTTCTTTGCCTCGCACTGTCGCAAGTGGTGCGAAGTTATGATGTATGCCTTGACGGCGTTTATTACGACCTGACAGGTAATGAGGCTACCGTTACGAACAACGGTGAACCTAAATGTTACTCCGGCAATGTTGCCATTCCGCCCACGATAGCGCATGAACACACCGTTTACTCTGTGACGGCCATTGCGCCCTTAGCTTTCAACGGCTGTACGGGACTGACGGGAGTAAGCATACCGGCTACAGTAAAAACGGTTGGAGACGACGCCTTCAAGGGGTGTCCCTGCCTCCCCGTGGCAGACAAGCTCTTCTACGCGGGTACCTATCTGGTCACACCATATGAGTGTTCGGTGACAGGAACTTACATCATCAGGGACGGCACGCGATGGATTGGCAACAGAGCCTTTAACGAGCGCCCCTGCATCACCTATATGGATATTCCTGCCTCGGTGGAGCATATCGGCAAGAAAGCCTTTTACCTCTGCACGTTCCTGAAAACCGTTACGCTTAACAGCAGCGCAGACATCGGCGACAGCGTGTTTGCCGAAACTACAGCCATCACCGACTTTAACATATATTGCACTCAGGCACCGCCGATAGCGAACGAAGACAATGCCTTTTCGGAGACCACTTGCCAGACGGCAACGCTCCACGTTCTGAAAGGCTACAAAAATCTTTTCAAGACGGCATATGGCTGGAGGAAATTTGTCAATATCGTCGACGACCTTGAGCCTGCCGGCATACACAGCGTCAAAACCAGCGACAACAATACTGCCGTGCACTACGACACCTGTGGCCGTAGAATCGAACCGTCACAAAAAGGAATTCATATCATCCAGACACCCTCAGGGGCTTCCCGTAAAATTCTTATACAATAACAGACATTCATGCATCCAAGACATCCTAACCTGCGTACAAACCTGTTAATACCATTTTTCGTTTGCCTCCTTGCGGGCTGCAATGACCTCTTTGACGTACACCCCTACGATATGCACCTGCACGGCGCGCGCGACCTGAACAACGTCAACATCAAGAATATTCAGGAAACATGTCAAGGCAAAGATACATTGCGCATAGCCTTCATCAGCGACACCCATGGCTGGTACACGCAACTTGAAGACGAAATACACGACATCAACCGGCGTGACAGTATAGACTTTGTCATCCACTGTGGCGACTTGACCGACACCGGAACGACAAAGGAGTATAAATGGATAAGAGATTACCTGAACCGCCTTAATAAGCCGTATATAGCCGTTGTCGGCAATCATGACTTTCTTGGTACAGGTGACGAAGCCTACGACTGGATGTTCGGTAAAAAAGACTTCAGTTTCATCATCAACAGACTGAAAATCGTCTGCCTTGACACCAATGCCATGGAATATGACCGCATGGCTGCCGTGCCCGACTTCAATTTTATAGAGAATGAGGCCAACAACAACGACAGCCTGTTTGACAGGACAATTCTCATCATGCATGCCCCACCCTACAGCGATGAGTTCAACAACAATGTCTCTAAGGTTTTCGGATACTACCTGACGCTCTTCCCCGGACTTATGTTTTGTGTCTATGGTCATGAGCACGAAGACAAAACCATGTATATTTATGACAATGTTCCTCCCTTTTACGGCATTGACTGCGTAGCACATCGCAACTATAAAATATTCACTGTCAAACCAGACGGATATGAAGTCAGCCGCATTAATTTTTAGTCTTCTCCTGTTTTCCTTACCGTTACCGGTAATGGCAAGCAATCTGCAAGATTCTGTTGCAGACAAGACTTCATTACACCACGATAGTGTAAAGTTAAAGAAGTCCTATGAGCAACGAATCCTCAAATATCACAAGAAATGGACATCACTAATCCCCAGACAATTCATTTTACAGAATGCAGGCAATATGGGTGCCATCTCGATGGGTATCGGCTGGAATTATGGCATGCGGAAAAACGGTCACAGACAATGGGAAACACAGATATTGTTCGGATATATTCCCAAATATCAAAGCAACCGTGGTAAAATTACGACGACACTGAAGCAAAACTATATCCCCTGGAGCATTGATTTGCGAAACAACATAAAATTTGAGCCGCTGCGTTGTGGCATATACGTTAACACTGTATTTGGACATGAGTTTTGGAAACGTCAACCTACCCGATATCCTAAAAAATACTATGACTTTCTCTCCACAGAATTCAGGTTCAACGCTTTTTTCGGAGAAGGTTTCACAAAAATCATTCCGAAAAACAATAGAAAATTCATAAAAAACTTTACTCTGTTTTATGAAATCAG
>CACXEH010000043.1 GCA_902766625.1 uncultured Bacteroidales bacterium
CGATTTCGCCACAAGGACGTACACGTGGACGATACCTGAAGAGTACAAGATTATAGTTCCCTTAGGCACGAAAGACGTCTACCAGACCACGTGGCCCTGGTCGCGCTATGACGAGCGATGCTACAGCCAGCGAAACACAGCAGGTATAGAGACGGTAGAGGTGGACGGCAGCCAGGATGAGGAAAGCATCTTCACGCTTGACGGCAAGCAGATAGACTTCAAACAAAAAGGCATCAACATCATCCGCCACAAAGACGGCACAGCCAAAAAGGTGCTGGTGAGATAGGATTACTCAAATTCTTGAAGATATCACGACTTTATACACAGCAAAAGACAACATTGCTTTTAATTGGCAACCCTCAAGCCAATTATCAGCATAGCTTTCTATATAACTGACTTTACAAGCAACATCGCTCAATATATGGTAAAATATACTGAGCTGAAAGAACTACTTTTTCTTAAAACAAACAAAATTTAATTTTCTTTCATACGTTTAATTAATGAGTCGTCACTGGATTTTTAGATTCATGTAACAAACAAATGACAATAAGTTTGTATCTTTGTAAAAATATAGGTGTTAGAAAATTAAACTTAACAAAATATGAAAAGATTAGTTATCCTGACAGTCGCTGTCATTCTTTCATTGTCAACATGGGCAGGCAAAAGTTATGAAATCCAATCGCCTGACGGAACAATTAAGGTTACGGTAAAAGCCGAAAAGAATGTTACATATTCCATTTCAAAAAATGCGAAACAGCTCATTCTACCCTCTGACATAAGCATGCAACTTGAAAACGGAAAAACCTTTGGCATAGGTTCAAAACTGACTCATGCAAAGAAGGAATCACGCCAGGGAAGCATCAGAGCATTATTTTACAAGAAACAAACCGTTGAGGACAACTACAACAGTCTGACACTCCAGTTCAAAGAGAAATTCAACATCATTTTCCGTGTTTACGATGAAGGCGTGGCCTATCGTTTTGAGTCAACAGGCAAACAGGAGTACAAGGTTATCAACGAACAGGCTGACTTTAATTTTGCGCAAGATTGGAAGATTTGGAACGCCTACGTCAACGAGAACGGCGATTTCAACAAGCAATATTGGAATTCATTTGAAAGCGTAAACAACTACAGCAAGATTTCAGAAATGAATAGTCAGAAACTTTCTTTTCTGCCTATTCTTGTCGATGCTGCTGATGGTATCAAAATATCTGTCACGGAGGCAGACAACGAAAACTATCCCGGCATGTACCTCTACAATGCCAGTGGCAAAACATCACTGAAAGCCAATTTCGCACCTTACCCGAAAGAAGAAAAAAACGGCGGGCACAACAATTTGGAAGAAATCGTTGTATCGCGCGAGAACTATATCGCACCTTGCAAGGCAGGGACAAAATTCCCGTGGCGCATTATCAGCATATCGACCCAAGACAAAGAACTGCTCAACAATGACATGGTATATCGCCTTGCTTCACCAAGCCGTTTACAAAACACCGACTGGATTAAGCCGGGAAAAGTGGCATGGGACTGGTGGAACAACTGGGGAATATACAATGTGCCATTCAAGACAGGCGTTAATACCGAGACATATAAAGCATACATCGATTTTGCAAGTAAAAAAGGCATTGAGTATGTTATATTGGATGAAGGATGGGCGGTCAACAAGAAAGCTGACCTCTTTCAGATTGTTCCCGAAATAGATTTAAAAGAAATCATACGCTATGCCACAAATAAGAATGTAGGCATAATCCTGTGGGCAGGCTGCTATGCTTTTGACCGTGACATGGAACATGTTTGCAAACATTATAGCGAAATGGGAGTAAAAGGTTTCAAGGTTGACTTCATGAACCGCGATGATGCCAAGATGGTGGAATTTCACAGACGCGCAGCAGAAATGGGCGCAAAATATCATCTGCTCATGGATTTCCACGGAACATACAAGCCGACAGGTCTTAACCGCACATATCCCAATGTGCTGAACTTTGAAGGCGTGAAAGGTCAGGAACAAAACAAATGGAGTTCAATGGAATCCTACAACCAAGTTCAATACGACGTAGAAGTTCCCTTCCTGCGTATGCTTGCAGGTCAAATGGACTACACACAAGGAGCAATGCTCAACGGAACGAAATCAACTTACCGCCCTAACAACTCTGAGCCAATGAGCCAGGGAACCCGTTGCCACCAACTTGGAGAATATGTGGTATTCTTCTCTCCGCTTAATATGTTGTGCGACAGTCCGACGCATTATGAGAAAGAAACAGAGTGTACCGATTTTATTGCATCCATACCCGTCATCTGGGACGAGACTGTGGCATTGGACAGCAAAGTCGGTGAATATGTGGCCGTTGCGCGCAGAAGCGGTTCAACATGGTATGTCGGCGGTCTGACCAACTGGACGGCGCGGGACATTACACTGGACTTATCATTCATCGGAAAGGACAATAACGTTGAAGCCTATTTGGATGGGCCTAATGCAGCCAAATTTGCACAAGACTACGCCAAGACATCTTTAAAACTCAACAACGGAAAGCTAAACATACACATGGCACCAGGTGGAGGTTTCGCTCTTAAAATAAAATAAAACCATGATATCAAGAAAGACATTAGCCGCATTCTTCCTCTCTGGGATACTCTGGGCAAATGCCCAGAGTCCTGAAATGTTTGAACCTTACAAGAGGACATCACTACGTCTTCCTGCCGTTCCGATTCTGGTCAATGACCCGTATTTCTCCATATGGTCCCCCTATGACAATCTGCAGGAAGGGCCTACCAAGCACTGGACAGGTGCAGACAAGCCCATATTGGGTATACTGCGCGTTGATGACATCGCATACCGGTTCATGGGAGACGACAACCGGGAATTGCTGGAAACAGTACTGCCTATGGCAGATGAAGAAGTATGGACTGCACCTTATACGGAAGAAACACCTGCGCAAGGCTGGACCACAGAGCGCTTTGACGACTCGTCATGGCAGAAGGCACAGGGAGCATTCAGTGACAGAGTCAGAAGAGATGCACACACCAAATGGGCTGGCGACAATAAAGACATCTATGTGCGCCGCACTTTCAACCTGACAGAAAAAGACCTTAAAAGTGACTTCGTCATACGATATTCACATGACGATATCTTTGAGATATTCATTAACGGAACAAAGGTACACGATACCGGCTTTACATGGAAGAGAAACCAAAAACTGGTACTCTCAGACGAGCAAAAACAATTACTGCATGAAGGCAACAACATCATTGCGGTTCATTGCCACAACACAACAGGAGGCTCATATGTAGACTTTGGTATATACAAAAGATATATCAATCGTGACTTCAGTATGCTGTATGCAAAACAAAAAGCGCAATCAGTAACAGCCACCAGTTCATACTACTCGTTTGAATGTGGCAATGTTGACTTAGATATTGTTTTTACAGCACCTATGATTATCACAGACTTGAATCTCTTGTCAACACCTATAAACTACATTTCCTACCAAGTGCGTGCTACCGACGGAAAGCCTCACAAGGTACAGTTCTATCTGGTGACAACACCTGAGATGGCAATGGACAACGTGGACCGTGGCTATGTTCCAGTATCATCAGCCTTTGTTTCACCGGGCAACGGTTCAAGCTATATTAGGTGCGGCACTCTGTCTCAACCCATCCTGAAGAAAAAAGGAGACGGCGTTTGCATCAACTGGGGATACTTCTATCTGTCAGACGCCAATGGCTCATTAGGCATTGCACCTTACCAGAAACAAATCTTGCAGATTGCAGGCCGCGGCAAACTGATGACAACTGCAGACAGCGTGGTATCTCAATGTGCTTCACAACTTACCGGAATAGCCTACATGCACGATTTTGACTGGGTAACAGCAACGCCAAAATCAAGTTTCACTATGGTCGGCTATGATGAAATAAAAGACATCGAGTTCTTCCACAAACAATATAAGGCATACTGGGCACACGAAGGCAAAGTAACGATTTTCGATGCATTCGAAAAACTTAAGAAAGACTATACTTCAATTATGACGCGATGCAGGGAACAGGATAAAATCATTTATGATGACGCCCTGAAATCAGGCGGAATTAAATATGCCGAATTACTATCTGGAACATACCGCCACGTCATAGCAGCTCACAAATTATTCAAAGATGACAAAGGACACTTGCTTTTCTTCTCAAAAGAAAACAATTCAAACGGAAGCGTCAATACTGTGGACCTTACATACCCTTCCGCACCTCTTTTCCTAAGATATAACCCGGAATTGCTTAAAGGCATGATGACAAGTATCTTTGAATATTCCAAGACTGGCCAGTGGACAAAACCATTCGCAGCACACGACATCGGCACTTATCCTATCGCAAACGGCCAGACTTATGGCGGAGACATGCCTCTGGAAGAGTCTGGAAACATGATTATACTTACAGCCATGCTCAGTATGATAGATGGTAATACAAACTACGCTGATAAATATTGGGACTTGCTGACACAGTGGAATCAATATCTCGTTGAAAATGGTCAAGACCCGTCTAACCAGTTATGCACCGATGACTTTGCCGGCCACTGGGCACACAACTGTAATCTATCCGTCAAAGCTATTATGGGTATTATGGGTTATGCAAAAATGGCCGAAATGAAAGGCATGACAGAAGAAGCCAAGAAATACACTAAAATAGCGAAGAAGATGGCTTCAAAATGGGAAAAAGAAGCACACGAGAAGGACCATTACCGTTTAGCTTTTGACCGCGACTCCACATGGAGCCAGAAATACAACATGGTCTGGGATAAAATATGGCAAACAGGAGTATTCTCTCCAAAAGTCAGACAAAAAGAAATTGCATTTTACCTACAACACCAGAACAAATACGGTCTTCCTTTGGACTGTCGCAAAGACTATACAAAGAGTGACTGGATTATGTGGACGGCGACAATGGCAGACAAGCAGGAAGATTTTGACGCTCTGATTGAACCATTGTACAAATATGCCAATGAGACAAGTTCCAGAGTTGCTCTAAGCGATTGGCATGACACAAAAACAGGCAAATACGAAGCATTTATCGGACGCTCCGTAGTCGGTGGATATTGGATGAAGGTATTTGCGGACAAATGGTTAAAGAAGTAATGACGATATATTAAATTAAATAGCATGAAACGATTTTCTGTGTTATTATTCATTATGACAATGGCATTGGTCAGCGTTAATGCGCAAATGACAGATGAACAAGTCATAGATTACGCAAAGCAACAGAACGCTAAAGGCATGAGCCAACAGCAAATTGCCACAGACCTGATAAAGCGCGGCGTCACACAACAACAGTTTGAAAGAATTAAGAAAAACATAGAGAATAGGCGGTCTTCTACCTCTGAGAATACAAGCCAAGAGATAAACCGTACAAGAATCTCTAATGGAGAAACAAATATTACCAAACAGACCGATGAAGACGAAGTGCTGCAGGAGAATGACTCAATAAAAATTTTTGGTCACGACATTTTCCGTTCAAAGAAATTATCTTTTGAGCCTAACATGAACGTTGCCACACCTGCGACATACGTACTTGGCCCTGGTGACGAGGTGATTTTAGACATCTACGGACTATCTCAAAGTAGTAATAAGTATAAAATTTCCCCTGATGGAACAGTTACAATAGAGAAAATCGGGCCAATCAACATCTCCGGACTGAATGTCAGTCAAGCACAAGCAAAAGTACAACGGAAGATAAGCGGTTACTACCAAGGCTCTTCTATTAAACTGACTTTAGGGCAGACGAGAACCATTATGGTTAATGTCATGGGAGAAGTCGCTGTTCCTGGAACATACACATTATCAGCATTTGCCACTGTATTTCATGCTCTATATATGGCAGGCGGTGTTAATGACATCGGTACGCTACGCGACATTCAAGTGAGCCGCAACGGCAAAATCATCACTACAGTCGATATCTATGACTACATCCTAAATGGTCGCCTGTCGGGGAATGTGATGCTGCGCGAGAATGATGTCATACTAGTCGGCCCTTACAAAAACCTTGTCAAAGCAGAAGGTAAAGTAAAGCGCCCCATGTACTATGAGATGAAGGAAAATGAGAGTCTCCAATCACTGATAGCCTTCACTGGCGGCTTTACAGGAGATGCATATAAACAAAAGATACGTGTAGAACGTAAAAGCAATGAAGGCTTGACAGTTCACAATATAGACGAATGGGATTTTGGTACTTTCCACCTTGAAGACGGCGATGACGTGGTTGTCGGTTCTGTCATTGAACGATATAAAAACACGGTTAAAGTTACCGGAGCCGTGTTCCGTCCGGGCCAATACAAGATAGGCAGCAATGTCAACAGCGTAAAGTCACTAATTGAACAGGCTGGCGGATTATTGGAAAATGCTTTTGGTACACGCGCTGTATTACACAGGATGAAGGCCGACCGCACATTGCAAACCATTTCCATAAATCTAAATGCCATTATGGCATCCAAGGCTCCCGATGTCGCACTACAAAATGAAGATGAACTTATTATTACCTCAACAGAAAAGTTGAATGAATCACGTTTTCTGTCTATATATGGTGAGGTATACAATCCGGGAGAGTATCCCTATTCTGAAGGAGAGACTGTTGAAGATCTAATCACAGAGGCTGGCGGATTGAACGAAATGGCATCTCTGACAAATGTAGAAGTAGCCCGACGGATTACCTCCGAGGATGACAATGTCAATGGAAACAAATTGGCAAAGATTTTCTCCCTGACTTTAAATGATGGTCTTTCAATGGAAAAGGAGACTGCCTTCAAACTGCAGCCTTATGACATCGTCACTATCCATCGCAATCCTGCATATCAAGAACAGAAATCCGTTATCATTACCGGCGAAGTAAAATATGCCGGAAGATACATCCTGTCCAGTAAAGAAGAACGTATCAGCGACATTGTAAAACGAGCTGGAGGCGTGACAGACAAGGCTTCTGTTGTAGACGCACAGCTCATACGCAAAATATCCAATCAAGAAGAAGACCTGAAGTTCAGAAAACTAGAAGTAGCCCCAACAAAACAAGACTCAATAGAGATACAAAACGCACTTCTAAAAAACAATTACAACATCGGTTTTGATTTGGAAAAAGCATTAAACAATCCACACACAAACGACGACATCGTACTTGCCGAGAATGATTCTATCTTTATTCCGCAACTCAATAACACCGTCAAAATAAGCGGAGAAGTCATGTTCCCGAATACAGTATCCTATATCAAAGGCAAAAATAGTTCATACTATATCAATCAGGCTGGCGGTGTCGCTAAAGGTGGGAAGAAAAGCCAGACATACATCGTATACGCAAATGGTCAAGTGAGCAGTGCGTCCAAAGGCAAAGTCTTACCTGGATGCGAGATTGTTGTACCGGCCAAGGCAGAAAAGAAAGACAATACCCATCAGGCTTCCCTGTGGATTACCGCAGCAGGCACTGTGGCAACAATCGGCGCAGTACTTATTTCCGCATTAAAGTAACAAACATATGAATAAGATAAATGTAGAGGATAAAATTGATCTTACCGCTATTGTCAAAAGTCTATGGAATGAACGTAAGCTATATATCATTCCCTTATCCGTGGCAATGATTGCCGGTGCGATTATCGCCCTTAGCATACCTAACACTTATAAGTCACAGGTCATATTGGCACCAGAACTAAGCAACAACAGTACGACAGATAAAATTTCAGGTTTAGCATCTATGGTCGGACTTAATCTGGGCAACTTCAACACGTCCGTTGATGCTTTCTACCCTACCATCTATCCCGATGTAATCAAATCTACCCCGTTCGTATTGGACTTATTTAGTATAAATGTCACATCTCACGACGGGAAGCTGAAAGACATCACATTGTATGATTATATAACAAAACACCAGCGTTCATCCCTGTTGTCATACCCACTGTCATGGTTCAAATCGTCTGCCAAAGATGATAAAAAACAGGCAACAAACACAAAAAACAATGTCGTGAAATTAACCAAACTACAGGACAAGGTCAAAAAAGCAATCAATGGAATGGTGTCATGCCAAGTGGATAAACGAACGGACATTATCACTATTTCTGTTACCACGCAAGACCCGCTGATATCGGCAATACTCGCAGACACTGTCACACACCGCCTGCAACAGTATATCGTAAAATACCGCACCAAGAAGGCCAAGAATGATTTAGACTACGCCATCCTGTTACAACAAGAAGCCAAACGCCAGTTTGACGATATCCAACAACAGTATACGTCGTTCGTCGACAGACATTTAAACATGGCATTTGAAACTACACGCCAGAAAGCAAAAGACCTGGAGAATGACATGAATTTCAAATACCAAATGTACACACAGGTATCTCAACAAGTACAGTTGGCCAAAGCCAAAGTACAGGAGAGGACTCCATCATTTAGCGAAATCGAACCCGCTGTTGTACCAATAAAAAAGGATGGACCGGCGCGAACACTGATTGTTTTAGGTTTTATGCTCATTGCAGCAATAGGGACATCTATCCGGATTCTTGCTAAAAAATAATGTATCTATTCACTTTAGGAATACTTGCGGTAATTTCTTTAATCGAGACATTCAACCGGGAAATCATAGACAAGTACAAAATGTATTTTGTGCTGTTTGTATATTTCTTATTGGTATTCCACGACGGTTTCCGCTGGCAGACCGGATGCGACTGGGATGTATACCACAATTATTTTGTCAACTTTTTCAAAGAGTTAGAGATAAGAGACGCAAAATCATCTTTCGAACCTCTATACAATCTTTTTGTAATGAGTGTCAGAATATTTACAGACAATTATTCAGTATATCTTATCACACATGCCGTTGTCTTCTATTTAATGGTATTCTGGGGCATATTCAAGTTGTCTCCCGTTCCTTTCACATCCTTGATGCTGCTTTACATGGTAATTGTGCCTTTTATGGGAACAAACAGACAGTTTTTATTCATCGGTGTATATTTCATTGCTCTATATTTCTTAAAAGAAAAACAGTGGTGGTGGTTTGTCCTTCTGGTTTTCGCAGGCTACTTCATCCATCACTCCGCACCAATATGCCTTCTTGCGCTTTTATGCCTTAAACGCATCAACAAAAAATATCTTTTGGCAGCCCTGGCCATTGCCATTGTCATATCGTATTCCGGTATCATAAACAAACTCTCGCCTCTGGCATTGATATTAATACAGAATGAACAAATAAACTATAAACTTGATTTCTATAACAACATCTCTGTCTATAATGTCTCACTCATCGTGTCTCTCATATCTTTGATGAGAAAATTATTTTGGTTCGCCATCCTGTTTTTTATGGATCAAAAAATAAAAAACAAAGACAACTTTTACTATCTCTCCTACAACTTGTACTTTATTGGCATCCTATTTTACATCTTGGTGAACGGAACGGTATGGCAGCAGTTTGTTTCCCGCGGAATGCTGTATTTCTCGATGATGGAGATATTTATCATTCCCTATGTCCTGGCACTGATCAAGCCCAACATAGGTAAATTATGCGTCATGTTGCTTCTGCCCATCTACTGTTGGCTTAACATTGCCAAAGGTTTCTCCAACTATGGTTCCGACACAGACTATTTTCAACCGTATAAAGGTTTGTTTATAAACACCGACTATGTCAGACAAAATACGGATTAATTTCATCTACCGAAACATCAAGTCAGGCTTTTTCAGCATCCACAAGGTCTTTCGCCCTATAGAAAACGACCTTCCAGCTGAATCACGGCATCTGGAGACTCCTACCTTTCATGCCGGCCCTTTTGACGTGTTGCGTAATCTGTTATGGATGTTTGCTCACCGCGACAGGAAAGCCATACATCACATTACGGGTGTAATGCATTACTTGACATTGGCCTTAATCGGGTGTCCGACAGTCTTAACCATCCACGATTTATCTATAATAAATTCGCACAACAAACTTAAACGACTGTTTTTTCGCTTCTTCTGGTATTCACTTCCTTTAAGGATTACACCTTGCATAACCTGTATCTCCGAAAAAACTCGTCAGGAATTATTGACCGAGTTCAAGGGACTCGCCGCAAACAAAATATCAGTAATATATAATCCCCTTGACCCGATATTCAAATATTCCCCTAAGCCGTTCAACGATAAGACACCGGTTATTTTACAAATTGGAACTACCGCCAACAAAAACCTCAAGCGTGTCTTTCAGGCACTGAAAGGCATACCTTGCCACCTGGTCATTATCGGCAAACTGTCATCTGATGAAATCAACGATCTTGAAGAAAAGAACATTTCATATACCAACAAGGTCGGTCTCACAGACGAGGAAATATTGCTGGAGTATCAGAGCGCAGACATAGTTTCATTTCCAAGCCTGTATGAAGGTTTTGGCATGCCTATCATTGAAGGTCAGGCTACGGGACGCGTCGTTCTGACATCTGACATCGCACCAATGACCGAGATAGGTGCCGATGCCGTATGTTACGTCAATCCCTATGATGCTGACGATATCCGCAGAGGTTTCTGCAAACTTATCAATGACAAATCCTACCGCGAAAAGCTTATTGCGAAAGGCTTGGAAAATGTTGTACGCTTTGATGTTTCGGCTATTACAGCCAGCTACCTACAGTTGTATCAGAAACTATTGAAAAACCGTAAGAGATGAAAATACTGCAAGTAAACACAGCCACCGGCCGGGGGTCCATCGGCCACATTGAGGAGCAAATCGGCAATCTTGTCCTCCAATCTGGTGGAGACAGTACAATCGCCTATAGTTGGGGAATACTTCAAAGCAACTCAAATTTATTACCCATAGGCAGCCCATCTGACAGATACCTTCATGCTTTGGGCGCCCGGTTGTTTGACAATGCAGGCCTACTGTCTGCGCATGCGACCAAGCAATTCTTGCAGCAAGTTGAAATAATCAACCCCGACATTATACATCTACACAACATCCATGGCTACTACTTAAACTACGAGATATTGTTCTCCTGGCTGCGAAAAAGTCGGATTCCTGTAGTCTGGACGCTGCATGACTGTTGGCCTTTTACTGGTCACTGCGCACATTTTACATATGCGAAATGCGACAAATGGCGCTCTGGATGCGACAACTGCAAACAGTTAAGAGCCTACCCGAAATCATGGTTGTGGGACGGCAGTAAACGTAATTACCGACGGAAAAAAAACGCATTTTCTGACATAGAAAACCTCACACTTGTAACGGTTTCAAAATGGTTGGAGAATGTTGTTCGGCAGTCTTTTTTGAAAGATTATCCCATTCGTCAAATATATAACGGCATCGATACTGAGACATTTTCGCCTCAAAGTGCAGAAAGTGACAAAGCCGTCAGAAGCAGACTGGGCATAAATAATCGCTATATGCTCCTCGTGGTATGTGCTGATTGGGCCAGGCATAAAGAAAAAGGTATTGACGACATTATAAAACTATCCTATCTGTTGCCCAAAAAATATGCCATCGTGTTAGTCGGCATGACAAAAGAGCAACTCCGTTCAATCCCCTCGCATATTATTACTGTTGAACGGATTGAAAGCCAAAAGGAGTTAGCTACATTCTATAGTGCTGCTGATGTAGTATTAAATCTCTCATACGAAGAATCCATGGGCATGACAACCGTAGAAGGGCTTTCATGCGGCACCCCTTCTATTGTGTACAACAGCACTGCCTCCCCTGAGTTAGTAGACACCTCAACCGGTTTTGTATTTGAACCAGGAGATATTGAGCACATCAGCCGGCAATTACCAGACATCTGCGCCAAGGCAGGAAGCATGCACACACAATGTCGTGAGCGTGTCTTGCAGCATTTTAACATGACTACCCAATTCCAAAAATATTTGGAACTGTATCATCATCTCTTGTCGTCAAAGTAATACCCCGTATAGCCCGGATGTATACTGGCACCCGTGAAGGTCAGACGGTCCATGCTGTCATAAGCGTGGGTGATATTCGCATGTCCGTTAAATGCGAGTATAAGGAAGAAGAAGTATAGTAATTTGTTCACAAGTCTAATATCTTATCTGTCATAATTCATTGTATGTATTACTATCAGGACCATC
>CACXEH010000044.1 GCA_902766625.1 uncultured Bacteroidales bacterium
AAAAAATATAATAGAAATGTCTAAAATCTGTCAAATTACCGGTAAAAAAGCGATGATTGGGAACAATGTTTCACATTCAAAGCGTCGCACAAAACGCACTTTTGATGTGAATTTGTTCAGAAAGAAGTTCTACTATGTAGAGCAGGATTGCTGGATTAGCCTTACTCTTAGTGCTGCCGGTTTGAGATTAATTAACAAGGTAGGTTTGGATGCAGCTTTGAAGAATGCTGTTGAAAAAGGCTATTGTGATTGGAATGATATTAGAGTAATCGCGTAAATAATAAAGAACGATGGCTAGCAAAACAAAAGGCAATAGAGTTCAGGTTATTCTGGAATGCACAGAAATGAAAGAGAGCGGTCTGCCTGGAACATCACGCTATGTAACAACAAAAAACCGCAAGAATACACCGGATAGATTGGAATTGAAGAAGTACAATCCTATCTTGAAGAAAATGACAATCCATAAAGAGATCAAATAATTAGTTAAGATATGGCAAAGAAAGCAGTCGCAACTCTCCAGACGGGCAAAACCGATGGACGCGCTTATTCAAAAGTCATCAAAATGGTTAAAAGCCCTAAGACAGGTGCTTATATCTTTGATGAGAAGATGGTTCTTAACGAGGATGTTAAGAAGTTTTTCCAAAACTAAAAAATTAGTGATAAGATACGAAAGCCCTTTCTGTCGAGAGGGCTTTTTTATTTATTTTTGCATATAGAAGGGCGACTAAACATGCTGATTTTCCTTTTTTTATCTATCTTTGCATTAAACTACTGAAAAATGAAATTCTTCAATCTGTTCAACAAAAAGAGCGAGTTAACTGAGTCGGACAAACAAACCTTGGACACGGGGCTTCAGAAAACTAAAACGGGATTGGTTGAGAAACTTACTCGGGCAATTGCCGGCAGGTCTACTGTAGACGATGATGTGCTGGATGATTTGGAAGATACGCTAATCACCTCAGATGTTGGTGTTGACACGACAATAGAGATAATCAATAGAATAAAGGCTCGCGTGGAGCGTGACAAATATGTTCAGACTAGTGAACTTAATTTCATTCTCAGAGACGAAATCACTAATATGCTGTTGGATGCCAAAGATGAAACGGTCTCTGGTATTGAGCAAGATGGTCCATATGTTATTCTTGTAGTTGGAGTTAATGGTGTCGGCAAGACAACGACAATAGGCAAATTGGCAAATATGTATAAGCAGAAGGGCATGAGTGTATATCTCGGTGCCGCTGATACATTCAGAGCCGCCGCTGTAGAGCAGTTGCAGATATGGGCTGACCGTGTGGGTGTTCCTATAGTCAAGCAGCAGATGGGCAGTGACCCCGCAAGCGTGGCGTATGATACGCTTAGCTCTGCTATAAAAAATAATGCAGATGTTGTATTGATAGACACAGCCGGCCGTCTGCATAACAAGGTAGGCTTGATGAACGAACTGACTAAAATCAAGAACGTGATGCAGAAACTGCTTCCTTATGCACCTAACGAGGTTATGCTTGTTTTGGATGGGTCGACTGGCCAAAATGCGTTTGAACAAGCCAAGCAGTTCTCTCTTGCGACACAAGTAAACTCTCTTGCGATAACCAAGCTTGATGGTACTGCACGTGGCGGTGTAGTTATAGGCATTAGCCATCAGTTCAATATCCCTGTAAAATATATTGGCTTGGGTGAGCAAATGACCGATTTGCAACCTTTTGACAAGAAAGCCTTTGTAGATTCTCTTTTTGATGAGAAAAAGTAATGAAACGTTGTGTTGATATTATTACAATGGGATGTTCCAAGAATCTTGTGGATTCAGAGAAAATCTTATATCAATTACAACGTAACGGATACCTAATATATCATAATCCCAAACGTATTCATCATGATATCGTCGTGGTGAACACTTGCGGCTTTATCAGTGATGCCCAGGAAGAAAGTATCAATATGATTCTTTCTATGGCTGACATGAAGAGTAAAGGCAAAATTCGGAAACTTTTCGTAATGGGGTGCTTGTCGGAACGCTTTTTGTCAGTCTTGTGTAAGGAGATACCTGAAGTGGACCATTACTATGGGAAATTCAACTGGACGGCTCTTGTTAAAGATCTTGATAAAAAATATTTCCTTAAAGAGTCTAATCGTCGTATTCTGACGACACCGTCACATTACGCTTATCTGAAAATTTCGGAAGGATGTAACAGAGGATGTGCTTATTGTGCCATACCAATCATCACGGGGAAGCATAAGAGCCGTGAAATAGAGGATATCCTTCAGGAAGTGCGCTTGTTGGTGAGCAATGGCGTAAAGGAAATCCAACTAATAGCGCAGGAATTGACGTATTATGGTATGGATATATACGGCAAGCGCAAATTGGCTGAATTGGTGGCCCGTATATCCGACATTCCCGGTGTTGACTGGTTACGCCTTCATTACGGCTATCCCAATAATTTTCCCTTCGATTTGTTGCCTGTGATGAGAGAGCGGGACAATGTGTGCAAATATTTGGACATAGCACTTCAACATTCCAGTAATAAAGTCCTCGACTTAATGCATCGGAACACCACATGTGAGTATCAGACTGATTTGATACACCGCCTGCGCGATGAAGTGCCGGGTATATGCCTGAGAACGACTTTCATGGTAGGTTTTCCCGGAGAGGAAGAACACGATTTTGAACATTTGATGGAATTTACGCGTGCCATGCGTTTTGATCGTATGGGAGCGTTTGCATACAGCGAAGAAAAGGGAACTTATGCGGAAATCAATTACAAGGACAGCATACCGGAAGATGTAAAACAGTCACGCTTGTCAGATTTGATGACGTTGCAGCAAACCATATCAGAAGACCTATGCAGGCAGAAAATTGGTAAGATTTTCAAGACAATCATTGATAGGCGAGAGGGCGAATATTATATCGGTCGTACGGAGTATGATTCACCGGAAGTTGACGGAGAGGTATTGATACCCGTTTCGCAAGGCCGTCTGCTGAAAGGACACTTTTATAATGTGAAAGTTGTTGACGCTGACGAGTTTGATTTAAGAGGAACAGTAATAAAATAGGAATATGAATAATCGTGAGTTCATAGAGGAACTGTCTGCAAAGTTACAGCTTGATACGAAAGAAACACAACGTATTGTGAACAGTATGGTTGACAGTATGGCTACATTGCTTGACGAAGGAAATGAGATAGGTGTTGCCGGATTTGGAACCTTTGAGGTGAAAAAGAAGAACGAAAGGATTATCGTTCATCCGAGCACAGGAAAAAAAATGCTCGTCCCGCCAAAGTTGGTCTTGAATTTCAAACAAAGCAACATACTAAAATCACAGGTAAAAGAAAAAGAATCCCAATAAATCTATATTATGTCAAAGCGTGCAATCTTTCAGGATATGATTAATATGCTGTCAGGGAAAAGTGACATGACCAAAGCCCAGACAGAAAAATTTTGTCGCCAGTTCTTCACGACCATCCGTGAGGCATTACTCCGCGAGGACTATGTGAAGGTGAAAGGATTGGGAATATTTAAACTTATAAATGTCAGTGGGCGTGAAAGCGTGGATGTCAATACGGGACAGCGTATAGAGATATCCGCGCATAACAGAATTGTCTTTACACCTGACAAGACGATGGCATCTCGTATTAACCGCCCCTTTGAGAATTTTGAGACGGTTGTGCTGGACGAGGCCGATGAAGGCAACGAGCCGGCAACAAATGTGCCTGATGTAAAGTCTGATGAACAAGGCGAAACTGATATGGAGGAAGAGCGTTCTCAGTCAATTTATCTGGGCGATGATGACGAAGCGGAAGACGGGGGCCAAGTGAATTTGATGCCAGAACAAGAGCATGCAGACGTTCCTGTTCAGGATGAACCTGAGCAAGGTAATGCGTCAGATTTACAGACAGATACGGAAGAGGAGTCTCAAGAAGAATACGAAATTGACTCAGGTACTCCTGTCTGGAAGAAAATCTTGTGCGCTGCTCTACTGTTGCTGCTATTGGGTGCAGCTTATTTTGTGGGATATTACAGACTGTTGGGAAATACTGATATACTTCCGTCAGCCCCGATGCCGGTCGGCAAAGAAATGCCTAAGCAAACAGCTCCAGTGCCTGCCGTAAAAGATACTATGGCTTTGCCGAACGACAGCATCTCGGAGACAAAAGAAACTGATTGGAAGGCGGAGGCTGCCAAATATGAGCAAATGCCCAATGCTGATTATCTTATTGTCGGTGAATTGGAAACGCATGAAATGGGAGTGGGAGAGAGCATCATCCGTTTATCCCAAAAATTGTATGGTAGTAAGGATATGGCTAAATATGTCATTTTCCACAACCATATATCCAATCCCGACGTTATTCATGTCGGTAAAAAAGTCGTATTTCCCAAATTGCATAAAAGCGAGGATACAGAGAATTGATATCAATACTATCTCTCGCCTGACATCAACCTGCCGGTTGGATGATTTACCCTTAAGAACAAACTTTCGGATGAAGGGGGCGCACCATGACATGGCATAAGTCCCCTGTTTGGAACGTCATATGACGCTCTCTGCATACTGTTCTCCTGAACAGTATGCCACTGTTGCCTTGATATTCGTTTCATTCCAAAGGCTGGAATATAAAATTCATAGGCTGGAATGTATGTTCCATCCTATGGAATGGACATTCTGCCGGATGGCATCGAATTTATTTCGCGTGAGCATACTTGAAGGGTACGCCTGCCGGATATTCTTTTTAGTTATATTTAGGTTATTTTAAACATATATGTTGGCTTAAAAATGTTAACTTTGTATCAAATTAAGACAATTATATATTTATGGAAGAAAATGTTGATATCAGAAGTTTGAACGAACTGATAGAGGGCAAAAGTGGTTTTATTACAGACTTGGTCCAAGGCATGGGACAGGTGATTGTTGGGCAAAAACATCTGGTAGACTCATTATTAGTATGTTTATTAAGCGACGGTCATGTATTGTTGGAAGGTGTACCTGGTTTGGCAAAAACATTGGCAATCAAGACACTTGCCGGTTTGGTAGACGGGTCGTATAAGAGAATACAGTTTACACCAGACCTATTGCCGGCTGATATTATCGGTACTGTTATATATAGCCAGAAGACAGAGAGTTTTGTTGTCCGCAAAGGACCTATTTTTGCCAATTTTATACTGGCTGATGAAATCAACCGTGCTCCGGCTAAGGTACAGAGTGCCTTACTCGAATCCATGCAGGAGCGTCAGGTAACGATAAGCAGTGAGACATTCCAACTGCCAAAGCCTTTCTTGGTGATGGCTACCCAGAATCCCATTGAGCAGGAAGGTACTTACACATTGCCTGAGGCGCAGGTAGACCGTTTTATGCTGAAAGTCATCATTGATTATCCTTCAATAGACGAGGAGCAGCGCATTGTCAAAGATCATATTGCAGGAAAGACGCAGACCGTCAATCCTGTTGTAAAGCTTGAGGATATACTGGCTGCCCGGGACGTTGTCAAGAAAGTCTATATTGATGATAAGATTAATAATTATATCACAGACATCACTTTCGCAACACGCTATCCGGAAAAATATGGTTTGAGTGACATGAGGGAGAATATTAATTTCGGGGCATCTCCACGTGCGTCCATTAACTTGGCGCTGGCGTCACGTACCTATGCCTTTATTAAGCGCAGGGGATATGTTATTCCGGAAGATGTCAGGGCTATGGCTCATGATGTGTTGCGCCATCGTATCGGCTTGACATATGAGGCAGAAGCAAACAATATTACCAGTGACACTATCATCACGGAAATACTGAACAAAGTGCAAGTTCCATAAATCCGGATTTTAAAAAAGGAAAAAAGTGGATCGGAGCGAACTACTAAAACGCGTTCGAAAAATTGAAATCAAGACACGTGCGTTGTCCAGCAATATTTTTGCCGGAGAATACCATTCTGCTTATAAGGGCAGGGGCATGGCATTCTCTGAAGTGCGCGAATATCAGCCGGGCGATGATGTGCGAGATATTGACTGGAATGTCACTGCCCGCTTTAACCGTCCTTATGTGAAAGTTTATGAGGAAGAGCGTGAACTGACCGTAATGTTATTGATAGACATGAGCTCCAGTCTGGCTTTTGGAACATCAGTAACATATAAACGGGATATGGTTGCAGAAATCGCCGCGACTCTGGCTTATTCCGCTATTCAAAACAACGACAAGATAGGTGTTGTGTTATTCTCTGATCAGATAGAGAAGTACATTCCGCCTAAGAAGGGACGTAAACATATTATGTATATCATCAGTGAACTTCTGGACTTCAAGCCCCAAAGTCAGCGGACAGATATAAAAAATGCAATAGAATTTTTGATGCAGACTCAGCATAAGAGTTGTACGGCTTTTCTGATAAGTGATTTCATGGACAGGAAAGACTACTCCAAAGCGCTGAGTATCATGAGCAGAAAACACGACACTGCAGCCATACAGGTGTATGATCATTTTATGGAATATTTGCCTAATGTGGGACTGCTGAAAGTTCAAGATGCTGAAACTGGAACGGAACAATACATCGACACTTCCAGTCGGCGTATTAGGGAGGCCCATCACAATGCATGGCAGAATTTCAAGCAAAATCTGGAAGAAATCATGCAACGCAGCAAGACAGACATGATTTCTGTAAGGACGGATGAGAATTACGTTAAAGCATTGATAAACCTATTCGCTAAACGACCATGATGAAGATAGTAGTTATACTTGCCGGTTTATTGTTGTCACTGACTGTAAATGCTCAAGTCACAGTGCACGCATCATTGGATTCAACGGATATATTTATTGGACAACAGGCGCATATCGCATTAAAAGTTACCGCAGACAGTAAATCTAAAGTCGTTTTTCCTGTATATCCGTCCAAGCAACTGGTTAAAGGCGTTGAGGTATTAAAAGAGGAAGTTGTAGCGACCGAAAAACTCAACAATGGCGAGCAGCAGTCCATAACGAAATGTTACACCATAACATCATTTGATTCGGCAATATATTATCTTCCACCGATGAAAGTGAAGGTTGATGCGAAAGAATATGAATCCAAGAGTCTCGCACTAAAAGTTTTAACATTAGATGTTGACACGCTGCATTTGGATAAGTTTTTTGGTCCCAAGAGTATTGCAGAAGTGCCATATTCATGGCAGGATTGGAAAGGTATATTCCAGATGAGTCTGTTGTTAATACTCATGCTGTTCTTTGCCGGTTATATAGCTCTTCAGATTCACAACAATAAACCTATATTCAAAAGATTGCGCTTGAAAGCCATTTTGCCGCCGCATCTTTGGGCTATCAAGGAGATAGAAAAACTCCAAGAAGACCCGGCTAAGAAAGATGATACAAAAGAGTATTATTCTGAGTTGACTGATGTGTTGCGCAGTTATATACAACGCAGATACGGATTTAATGCCCTGGAAATGACATCCACGGAGATAATTGACAAATTGATGTCTAACGCCGATAACACTTCGATAGAGGAGTTAAGGGAGCTTTTTGTCACGGCTGACTTGGCCAAGTTTGCAAAATTGCAGACCCGTCTAAACGAGAATGATGAGAACCTGCTCCGCGCGATGAATTTCATTGATGCGACAAAGATTGAAGAAAAGGAAAATATCAAAGAAAAGCCGAAAGTCGTGCCACAAGAGATTAAACGCTCTAATCGCGAACGCCTGATGTTGAAGTTTGCGATAACAATAGTTCTTATGTTATGCGCTGGCCTTCTTTTTGAAATATGTCGGTCAATTTATAATTTGTTATATTAAACTAATTTAAGTATGACATTTGCTAATAGCGGATATTTGTTTTTGCTCTTATTGCTGATACCTTATATTGTTTGGTATTTCATGTCGCGCAAGAATGATCCGACATTGAAAATACCCGATACATACACATATCGCAATATATCTGCCACTCCGAGACAATATCTTATACATGTACCTTTCTTCTTGCGTATCTTGACCCTCACTATGATGATATTAGTCTTGGCCAGACCGCAGACTTCCAACCATTGGAAAAATTCAGAGGTTCAGGGTATTGATATAATGTTGTCGATAGATGTATCTACAAGTATGCTGGCTGAAGATTTGAAACCTAACCGTATCACAGCAGCCAAGGAGGTTGCCTCGCAATTTATATCTAATAGTCCTAATGATAACATTGGTCTTACAATTTTTGCTGCTGAAGCATTTACTCAGTGCCCATTGACGACTGACCACACCTCTTTGTTGAATATGTTTAAGGGTGTAACCTGTGACCTGGCTGCTACGGGACTTATAGATGACGGTACGGCCATCGGTATGGGATTGGCAAACTCTATTTCACGTTTGAAGGAGAGTAAGGCAAAAAGCAAGGTCATTATATTGCTTACAGACGGTTCAAACAATCAAGGAGAGATTTCTCCGCAGACGGCGGCAGAGATTGCAAAACTTAATAACATTCGTGTTTATACAATAGGTGTCGGAACCAACGGTACGGCTGCCTATCCTTATCCTCTTCCTGGTGGTGGAGTGAAATATGTGCAGATGCCTGTAGAAATTGATACCAAAACATTGACAGAGATAGCCGATAAGACAAACGGAAAATTTTATCGTGCTACAAGTACACGCCAATTGGCTGAAATATATGATGAAATAGGTAAATTGGAAAAAACCAAACTCATAGTAAAACAGTATGACAAACGTTATGAGGCTTATCAAACATTTGGCTTAATAGCCTTGTTGTCTTTATTGCTGGAGTTATTGTTACGTCATACAATATTGAGAAAAATTCCATAAAAGAAGAGCTATGTTTAGATTTGCAAATCCTGAATATTTATATTTTCTGATCTCTGTTCCAATCTTAATGCTGTTCTTTGCTTATGGATTGTATACCAGAAAGAAGAAACTGCAAAAGATAGGTGACCTGGGCTTACTGGAGAGCCTTATGCCGGACGTCTCTCTCAAACGCCAGATATTAAAGTTTGTTTTTGTAGTTTTGGCTTTGGTAAGTTTAATTATAATGATGGCTCGACCGCAGATGGGCATGAATGTGGATACAAAAGAACGTCATGGCATAGAAATGGTCGTAGCCTTAGACGTTTCCAACTCTATGTTAGCCACTGATGTCAAGCCTCAACGTATGGATAAGGCAAAAATGCTCGTCTCAAATATTGCAGACAAAATGACCAATGATAAGATTGCCTTGGTTGTCTTCGCAGGACAGGCGTTTATCCAATTACCCATAACAAGTGACTTTGTTTCAGCAAAAATGTTCTTGGACGCCATATCTCCCAACATGGTTCCATCACAAGGTACAAATATAGGTGAAGCTATCAATTTATCCATGAATAGCTTTACTGCCCAAAAGAATGTGCAACGGGCTATAGTGGTTATCACAGATGGCGAAGACCAGGCAGAGGAAGCGGAAAATGCAGCTGCCGAGGCTGCTAAAAAGGGTATACATATATTTGTTCTTGGTACTGGAAGTCCCAAGGGTGCTACAATACCAATGGCGGACGGCGGTTCCCTGCGTGACAAGGAAGGCAACATCGTCATCTCAAAACTTAATGAAGAAATGTGCAATAAGATTGCTACGGCTGGCCGAGGAGCTTATATTCATGTGGATAATTCCAATATAGCACAAGAGCGTTTGTATTATGAATTGAATAAGCTGGAAAAGACAACACTTGGAACTACCGTTTATTCTGACTATGCAGAGCAATTTCAAGTATTTGCTTTGATAGCATTGTTGCTTTTGGTGTTAGACGCATTAGTGTTGGAAAAGAAGAAGGGCTATTTTAAGCGTTTCAAATTTTTGAAGAATTATGCGAAATAGATGGTTTATTGAAATAATGATATTTATTCTGTTCCTGATGCCGGTAACAACTTATGGCCAAAGTCAGGAAAAGATATACATGCATAAAGGTAATAAAGAATATCTACAGAAAAACTACGCTGCGGCTGAAACATATTATCGCAAGGCGTTAGAAAAAAATGCGCAAAACAGTCGAGCAAGATATAACTTGGGCAACACATTACTCTTTCAGCAAAAGCCGAAAGAGGCGATGCAGGAATACGAGAAAGCAGCCCCGTTGGAGAAAAATCCTAATTATAAGGCTTCCATATACCACAATATGGGCGTAATCCTTCAGTCTCAAAAACAATTCGGCCCTGCGATAGAATGCTATAAGGAATCCTTACGCAACAACTCCCTTGACAACGAGACACGTTATAATTTGGCTTTGTGTCAGTATCAGCTGAAGAATCAGAACCAAGACCAAAACAAAGATAAGGACAAAGATAAAAAAGATGACAAACAGAAGCAACAAGAAAAACAGAATCAGCAGTCAGACCCGAATAAAGACCAAAAACAAGACAAACCCAAAGGACAGAAAAACGAAATGTCGAAAGATAATGCGGATCAGTTGTTGAGGGCTGCGCAAATGAAAGAAAATCGTACACAGGACAAAGTGCGCAAGGCCCAGTTGCATTCTAATAGGAAACAAATGGAAAATAATTGGTAGGAGAATTTCTAATGAAGCGATATTTAATATTACTGATATTGTGTTTGACTTTTACAGGCGTTTATTCCAATGTTACTGTCACAGCCCAGGCTCCTGATGTAGTTGCTTTGGATGAGCAATTCCGCTTGCAATATACTGTAAATAGTCAGTCTGTTACTGATATATCTAAATTGCCTGAGATATCGGGTTTCGAGGTTCTGTATGGACCAAGTCGCTCTACGAGTTTCAGTATGCAGATAATAAATGGCAAACAAACACAGAATAGTTCGACCACCTATTCCTATGTGTTAATGGCGAAGAAAAAAGGCACGTTTACGATGCCGGCGCTAACAGTTACAGTGAATGGCCGTAAGTATACATCTAATACTGTCCATGTTAAGGTGATGTCAAACTCTAATGCTTCTTCCGGCTCTTCCTCATCGCGTCCATCGGTAGTGAAATCGCCTAATACGGAAAAGATAAGCAATAAAGATTTGTTTATTGCAGTTACGGCTAACAAAAGTGAAGTTTATGAGCAGGAACCGGTGCTGCTGACATACCGTGTGTATTCCAGGGTTAATCTTACGGAACTTCGCGGAAACATGCCTGATTTAAAGGGATTTATGGTAAAGGAAATACCGCTTCCTCAGCAGAAATCGTTTTCAATAGATACGTTTAATGGTGAGAATTATTACACTACGGTATGGAGCCAGTATCTGATGTTTCCGCAACAATCAGGAAAATTGACAATTCCGAAGATTAAATTTGACGCTGTCGTTGTTTTCAGCAATCCCAATATAGATTTGTTAGATGCTTTCTTTAATGGTACCTCAGGATCTATCCAACAAAAAAAGACCATTATAACTCCATCTTTGGATGTAAAAGTTAAGCCTTTGCCTGATAGCCCAGAGGATTTTTCCGGAGGCGTAGGTGCTTTTACAATAAAGGCAAAGGCTAAAAATTCAACATTGAAGCAGAATGAGACGTTGGATTTGCAGGTTGTAATCAGTGGTTCTGGAAATGTTGATTTGATTAAGGCTCCTAAAGTGGAATTTCCGCCAGACTTTGATACCTATGACCCCAAGATGACTAATAGTACAAAACTGACTTCATCCAACATGAATGGCAGTCTGACGATTGATTATCTTGCCGTTCCCAAGAACAAGGGGCATTACACCATACCGAGTATTAAATTGACTTACTTTGATACTCAGGCTAAAAGTTACAAGACTATTCAGACTGAACCTGTAGAGATTGAAGTTCTGAAGGGTGAGAAAAACGTATATGCTGATAAACAGCGTGAAATACTCGCCAAAAGCGACATACGCTTCATAAAGACGGGTGATGTTAAGTTGCATCAAAAAGAAGACGTTTTATGGAATACTTCATTCTATTGGATGCTATATCTTGCAGGCTTAATATTAGCAGGTCTTGTTTTCTATATTCTTAATCGCCGTATGACAGTCAAGGGTGATTCTATCTTAATGCGCCGTCAAGGTGCAAACCGTCTGGCGACAAGGCGACTGAAAAAAGCTCTGCAGCTTCAGAGGAAAGCTCAGTCGGATATGTTTTATGAAGAAATGTTGAATGCGCTTAACGGTTTTGTTGCTGATAAGTTGAATATTCCTATTTCCGAATTATCCAAGGAGCGCATGGCAGACGATTTGTCAAAATCTGGTGTCACTCCTGAGTTGAGTGATCGCTTCCTGCGGTTATTGGATGAATGTGAGTTTATGCGTTATGCCGGCGGTACAGATAAAGGTGAACGGATGGAGGATATTTATCGCCAAGGCTTGGATGTGATTGATTTGTTGGATTCTTCGATAAAGAAAAAGAAATGAGAAGGTTGATTGTTATATATTGTTTTCTCTTTGGTGTCTTGACTTCGTCGTTTGCACAGTCAAAAGCTGATGCTGATAGCGCATATCAAAAAGGAAAATATGAGACAGCTGCTCGGATATATGAGCAACTGTTGTCTCATGGAGAAAACGCATATTTATATTATAATTTAGGTAATGCTTATTACAGGATGCATGATATAGCTCATGCGATATTAAACTATGAGCGCGCTGCTTTACGGGAGCCGGGCAATTCCGATATTCGTTTTAATTTGGCGCTTGCCCGGAGCAAAACAGAGGATAAGGTTGCAGATTCTGACCAGTTTTTTATCTTTTACTGGTTTCATAGTCTTGTCAATGCACATAATACGGACGGGTGGGCCCGTATGGCTCTGATAGTATTTGTGATAATGTTGGTCGCAATTCTGTTGTTCTTCTTCGGACGAGTGTCATTGTTGCGTCGCATTTCATCCTATGCGGTTGTGCTGTTATTTATATGTGTCGTCCTGTTCAATGTATTTGCTTTAATCCAACGAAATGAGTTCTTGGACAAAACAAGGGCTATTGTTATGCAGACGGTTCCTGTCAAAAGCACTCCCGACAATTCAGGCAACACTTTGTTTACGCTGCATCCAGGGACAAAGGTGAAGATTTCTGATAATTCCATGACCAACTGGAAAGAAGTGTCTTTGTCTGACGGGAAAAAAGGTTGGTTGTCAAAGTCTGCAATAGAATTAATTTAGCAGTTTTTATGTTGGATAATATATTGACTTGGGATAGAGAGGCGACGTTGTTTATCAATGGCAGCGATAACGTATATTTTGACCAAATCATATATTATGCTACATCAACTTGGTCTTGGGTACCACTGGGCGTTGTTTTATTGTGGCTGTTATGGAAAAATCTCTCACCTTCGCAATTCGGCCTGGCGATATTGTGTTTATCTGTTGCGGTCATAATTTCCAACGAATTGTCCAGTTCTGTGTTTAAGCCACTTTTCCAACGTTGGAGACCTACCCAAGATCCGGTATATATGTATATGGTCGATGTCGTACATAATTATAGAGGCGGGAGATTCGGCTTTTTCTCGGCCCATGCCTCTAATACATTCTCTGTTGCCATATTTCTCGCATATCTTTTCAGACATAAATGGTTGAATGTATGGATAGTCAGTTGGGCTATGGTAAATTGTTACACGCGGTTGTATCTTGGTGTTCATTATTTGGGTGACGTGCTGGTTGGTACATGCTTTGGAGTAATGATTGGATATGCTATGGCGTATTTATTTAGAAAATTTGCCAAGGTAGATGTTCCTATATTCGAAAAAAAATCTGTACATTTGTTTTTGTGTGCAATATTAGCGAGCTATTGCTTAGTCTTTATTGTTGCCGCGATATCTTTTCTTTAAATGTTAATTAATTTGTAAAAACGATTTATTATGAGGCTGACAGGTAGGAGAGAGAGTACTAATGTTGACGATCGTCGAGGTGTTCGTCTGAGTGGAAAAGCTGGTGCCGGCATGGGTATCGGTGGAATAATCCTCGTTGCGATTATTTCCTTAATCATGGGTGGTAATCCTATGGATATGTTACAACAACTCGGTGCCGCGGATATGACAAATGTGTCTGCTTCGCAAGAGAACTTCACTGAAGAAGAACAGGAGTTGGCCCATTTTTCTAAGCAGATCTTAGCAGGAACAGAGGATGTCTGGACGACTTTGTTTGAAAAGGCAGGACGCACATATAAGAATCCGCAAATGGTATTGTTCACAGACCAAGTTCAAACAGGTTGTGGCGGTGCAACATCTCAAGTCGGTCCTTTCTACTGCTCTGCAGACCAATCTTTATATCTTGATCTTTCATTCTTTTCGCAAATGCGTTCCCAGTTAGGCGCGGATGGTGATTTTGCCTATGCTTATGTCATAGCTCACGAGGTCGGGCATCATGTTGAATATCTGCTGGGAATTTTGTCTAAGGTTCATGCACAGATGTCGCGTATGTCGCAAACAGAAGCCAATAAATTAAGTGTCCGTTTGGAACTTTTAGCTGATTTCTACGCTGGTGTATGGGCTCACTATGACAACAAGATGTTTGGTTCTGTGGAAGATGGTGACCTTGAGGAGGCGATTAATTGTGCCTCTGTGATAGGTGATGATTATCTGCAGAAAAAAGCAAGAGGTTATGCCCAGCCGGAAACGTTTAATCATGGTACTTCTGCCCAGCGTATGCACTGGTTTAAGTTGGGCTATGAAAGCGGCGATATGTCACAAGGCGAAAAGTTACTATCTGTTAAAGACTAATATTAATACCCTTTGGCGGAGTTATGTCAGCATAGACTTAACTCCGCTATTTTTTTTACCTTTTGCGGATATGATTTAAATCTTCCGCCGATATTTTTTCTGTTCCATGGGCTGTAATGTGTATTCCATCTTATGGAACACATCTTCCATTGGACAGAACGCACGTTCCACGGGCTGGAACTGAAAACTCATCGGGGCAAAACAACATTCTCCGCCTCATGCCGTACATTACAATGAGTGACATATTGGGTTGTATGGCGTGGATAAGTGAAACTGTCCTGCCCACTTTTTTGCCTCAAAAATCTTTTTGAAAAAGGTTTTTATCTAAAAAAGGTGTAAATTTGCTTGTGCAATCCGTAGGAAGTACACCATCTTATTGATAGAATAGTATTAATGTATGAAGGAAAATTACTTTTTATTTAAAAATATGTTGCTCTTAGGCATTTTGTTCATCTTAACCCTGTTGCCCGGTATGGCAGAAACCTTTACTATTGGAAACTTGAAATACACGACGATTGACGAGACAACTGTAAGCGTGAGTAAGAATGAAACTGTTTCCGGTGCATTGGAAATCCCTGCCCAAGTGGAATATAATGAAAAGACATACTCTGTCACAAGCATAGAGGAATGGGGGTTCTCTGGTTGCACTGGCCTGACCTCCGTGACCATCCCGAACTCTGTGACAAGCATAAGATATGATGCTTTTTATAACTG
>CACXEH010000045.1 GCA_902766625.1 uncultured Bacteroidales bacterium
ACAGGATACGAAAATGGGCGTTTGAGGGCTGTTTCAATTTGTTACATGTCACATATTAACTCATAAAAAGCAAAAAGATGCCAAAATCAGGATTTGAAATCAAAAGAAGGTGCGGAATCTGCGGAAAGGTGTTTATCATCAAAACGCTCGACAGCCTCTATTGCTGCAAGAAATGTAACAAAGATCTATGAGCATCTCAAGGAAACACCAAGCATAAAGAGTATAGTTACCGGCATAAAGACCAAATTGAAGCAATTATGGATTTGGCTACAGGCCTCAGAAAGTTTTTCCAAAAATAATTTTAAGGAATGTGAGTACTAATATTTTCAAATCCATTAACCACGACCTATGGCCAAGGTAGTATAAATCAAGTTCCAAGCGCCGCAGCATTTTCTCCATCGTATCCGTATAGCCATTGTACAGAGTTGCATAGGATGTTATGCCTGGACGTATTTGGTAAAGAAAAGCATAACGCGGATCATTCTTCATAATCTGGTCGATGTAGAACTTGCGCTCAGGGCGATAACCTATCAAGGACATGTCGCCAATGAATATGTTCCAGAGCTGTGGAAGTTCGTCCAAATGGTGCGCTCTAAGGTACTTACCAACCTTTGTTAGTCGAGGATCGTCATTGCCGTTAGCATGGCTTAGCATAGGGCCAGATTCCTCTGCATCAAGGCACATCGAACGAAACTTATAAATATTGAAAGGGCGTCCGAAGCGTCCCAATCGCTCTTGCTTGAAAATAGCCGGTCCATCATTCTCCAATTTAATGATAATATAAATGATTATCATCAGAGGAGAGAATAACAACAGAGAAACAGCGGAAATCAGCAAATCAAATACACGTTTTACACATCGTTCGTAACCGGCCATTCCGTCAACAATGAAATCAGTTGCATACGCAGTCGGCTTATCTGATGGAATTCCCATAGTACCGAAAGGTTCAATGTCGATACATAAAGGCTGCAATCTCCCTTTAGCGGCAGCCCAAACTTTAGGCAGTATGCGCCGCAAGATTAGCATAGTTGATGGTCGAAAACCATTCTGGCGCAAAGCACGAAGTATGCCGCGATTGCCTCGAATAATATTCCGTAGGCTACGTGTGCTTTCTCCACCAAGTCGCATCATAACAAAAAAACGCGGTATATATTGATTACGAAGTCCTGCAACTTCAATAAACCGCAACATAAGTTCAAAGTCGGCCGATACTGCGAAACTAATGTTGAATCCTCCAAGTTGCTCAAAACATTCACGACGGACATAGAATGTAGGATGTGCTGGATGCCATCCACGGAGGAATGCCCCCGCTTCATGCTGAGAACCCTTCCATATGCGCATCACACGCGATGTTTCATCAGCTTTTACAAATTTTAAGTCTCCATATACGCAATCTACAGGCTTGCCATCCATAGCTCGGTTGATATCTTCCAAGACATGCTCATCGTGGTAGAAGTCATCAGAGTTAAGTATCCCTATGACATCGCCTGTCGCACGTGCTATAGCGCGATTCATAGAGTCGTAAATACCCTCATCTTTCTCCGAGAAAATGCGCATTCTTCCTTTACATCGAGGCTCATATTCGCGTACTACGTCCAATGTTCCATCCTTGGAAAGCCCATCTTCAATGATTAATTCCCAGTCTTGGTGTGTCTGTCGCAGAATACTCTCTATCGTGTCACGCACGGTTGCGGCACTGTTCAACGTAGCTGTGATGATTGTTATTTTCATCGGCTGTTAATGGAAGTATTTGTTAAGGTCTTCAAAGGTACTACAAAAAAAGAATATGCCAATTATTGACCCTACTTTTTTTCAGGATCCTTTTCCGGAAGAATCAAATATTGGAAAGTGTGTCACATTTAACAGACACAGGGTTAATTCTACAAGAATACATCTGTAGATTATTGTTTCAGCCAATACTGACGCTCGACCTCTGGCATTTTTTCTATGGCGTAACGCAGTGTCGTACGTGACATAATGTGAACATTTCGACGAAGAAAATCGCGAAGCAAGTCCATGCTTACATTTTTACCCATCTCCCGAAGCATCCAACCTACAGCTTTATGCATAAGATCGTGAGAGTGGCGGAGATGAATTTCCGCATAGCGTATACAATAACCAGGGTCGCCATGACGTGAAGTCATCCATGAGCTAACAATGCTCATACGTTGTTTCCAGAGGTTATCACTGAAGGCTAGTGCATCAAGTATTTGTTTTTTTGTTGTTTTTATATTTGTCGGTACGATCAGCCATTTTCCTAATATTTTAGGTGCAGAAAGATCTACAAGATCCCAGTTGTTTGCATACTCTGCATATTTCAGATACATCTGCAATATTTCATCACGCATAACGATACTTTTTTCATCTGTCAATTTTCTCTGCGTACTATTCGCCTCAAATTTTGACACAAGAAGCAAAAATCCGCAAAGCCTAACCTCATGCCAAGGGTTCTGCAACAATACAGGTATCTCGTTTAAAGGAATAGACTTAAATTCTTTCACAATTTCACGAGTTTGAGGAACCTTAATTCCAAGAAAGACATCTCCAGCACCATACTCGCCTTCGCCCGTCTTGAAAAATCCCGATAATATCCGTCGCTGCTCTTCATTCTGCATTGACTTCATTCTGGAAATGATCTCATCGGCAAACATCACTCACACAATTATTAGAACTTTGTCGCCAATTTCCACGCTCCCGGTATACCAATTGCAGCATAATGGTATAGAAACATAGACATATACTTACAAAAAATGCGCTGTTTTTGCAGAAGAGAAACATTGAAAAGTTGTTTGGCAAGATCTGCCCTACCCTCATGTTTTATCTTTCCCGCGATAATGGCTTTACGATAATATAAAGCATCAACATCCCTATCTTCGTCTATTTCATCACTAACGATGTCAAACACGTGGCATATCGCCTCAAAACGCTCTGAGAAGCTACTTCCGGTAATACTGTTTGCATGGGCGTATATTTTATGGAAAGACTTATCTGCAAAATATTTTATCTTAGGGTGATGCAACAGAAGTCTAATTCCAAGTTCCCAATCATTCCAATAATCGACATCCTCATTCCAACCACCAGCAAACAGAAGAAAGTTCTTATTGATAACCATACTTTGAGTAGTCAAGAACGAAGACAATATCTGATACGACGGACGAGGCGAACAACCATAATTACGAATATGCATACCCCCATCGGCGCCGATTATTCTTGTAACATACACAAAGAGCTCTGCCTCACCATTACGGATGTCAGCATGTACCCGTTCAATGAAATCAGGGGACATCTCATCATCGGAATCAAAAAAATAGACATAATCACACGATGCCGCCGCAAGTCCCTTGTTCCTTGCCGCACAAGCACCCCTATGGGAACATGTTTCTAATTTCACTTCACATCTGCCTATCATATCTTGTCTGAAACATTGCACCTGCCGTAACATCGCATCATCGGCAAGATTATTGACGAGAATGATTTCCTCTGGCATTTCACGCATTGCCTGAAGACTGCCCAGCATCTTGCCAAAGTTCTCCTGACGATTGTAATATGGAACAATGAGAGATAAGCTTTTCATAACCGTATGTAAATAATACCATATGTCATATGCCATAGCAAAGATATCGGATTATGCTTTAAAGCATGGACAATGGCAAGTTTCAAACAGCGCAGAAAAGCACCAGACGGTCCATGCATAATGCATAAAACTGCCCCCTTAGCACGTTGCATACGTTTGTCTGTATAGAATTGATATCTGGAGGTCGTTGCATCAGTTTCCACAATTACTTCCGGGAAATACCTGACAGATAACCCTTGTTCGTGTGCCTGCCAGAGAAAGACCTCCTCTTCTCCGCACCCGAGTTTGGGAGAGTTAATACCAAAACGAGTATCAAACAACGGAAGGCGAGATGACTTTCTGAAAGCTATTTCCTGCGAATTATACCAATATCCCTTTGGGGTATCTTTATAATCAAAGGAGTAATTCGGGTAAGGATGCAGCGATGTGCCCTCATGGGTCAAAGCCTGAAAACACGCAACGTCTAATGTCGGGTCTTCTGAAAATATCTGAGTTATTTTATCAAAATATACTGACTTAAACCTGGCATCATCATCGGCAAGAAGAAGAACATCGCCTGTGGCATGTGCAATAGCCATATTCCTGTTTTGCGACAGTCCTTTACCCTTGAATGTAACAAGTGTAACATCTGCCCTGTTATTTAACTCCGAAGGAATTTGTCGGATAAAAGAATCGTCTGAATACTGAAAACACACCAGCCATTTAATTCGTTCGTTAAACGGAAGTATTATATCCGGTACTTTCAATATACCTTCATTATAAGTGCTGATGAGAATTTCTAATGTCATTTGAAACTTTTACGAGCGCTTGCGTCTTTCTATAAAAATACCTTGCATAATAGTTTTAAAGAAAGTAAAGAAATGCACTCTCTTTTTTCTTTTTTTATCTACAGCATATAAAAATGCTTTCCAGAGTGCCTTTTTGTTATATACATAACTGAGAAGGGCTCCATAAGCACGCTGAACATGCTTGTCAACATAAACTAAACGTGGTATATATGTCGCAGAAGTTTTAATTATGGGAACAGGAAAATACTTCAACTGCAATCCGTTGCGCAAGGCGTCTTCCAAAAACACCTGTGTCTCAAAGCACACAAATTGGTCGGACCCCAAACCGAATCTCGTGTTAAAGGAAATGACACCTTGTATTTTTTCCCTGCGACAAACCATTTCGTATGTTAGAACCTTAAAGCGGTCTCTGAACCTTATGATGTTTTTTTCTTTTTGAGAATAATCTCTCAAAAGCTTACCGGAATAGCTTTGTGACTGAAACAGTGCAATATCCATATCATTGTTTTCAAACGTCTGACGGATACAGTCCAATGCCCCATGAAGTATGACTGTGTCATCATCAATGAAATAAACCAAATCGCCCGTTGCCATCTCTAAAAGCTGATTGCGACTACGCGACAATCCTGTCTCATTCTTCAACACTAACTTAACGTCATCATACTCTTTTAGTTCCTCTGGAATAAGCTTGAGATATTTTTCATCTGTATACTGAAAACAGATAATATATTTAACGCCCTCCTGGGCTTCGGGCAAAGCTTCTTTTATTCTGACAATCTTTTTGTCTTTTACACTGATAAGAATATCTATGGTCAACATTTGAATTGGTTTATTGTATTGACAATATATTGTATTTCTGCATTATTAAGCTGTGGATGCAACGGTATACTCAATTCCTGAACGCTGATTTTTTCTGCAACAGGAAAATGTTGCTGATTGTATGCTTTAAACGCTTCTTGTTTATTAGGCAGAACCGGATAATGTATAATTGTCTCAATGCCGGCATCGGCAAGATAACATTGCAAAAGGTCACGCTGTTCGCAAAAAACGGGAAAAACGTGATAGACAGAATCACTGGTAAAAACTCCCTTATAAGGTAACATTACATGAGGATTGTTAATACCCTCGAAGTAATATACCGCTATTTGTTGGCGAGTTCGGTTGTCTTTATCAAGCCTGTCTAATTTAAGGCTCAACACAGCTGCCTGTATCTCGTCCATTCTGGAGTTGACGCCTTGTCGCAAATGATAATATTTTTTAGATTGTCCGTAATTACCTATTTGTCGTGCCGTGAGCGCCAATTCCTCATCATTTGTCACTATTGCGCCGGCATCACCCAATGCCCCAATATTTTTCGCCGGATAGAAACTGAATGCAGCTGCATCTCCCATACTTCCGGCACGTTGGCCGGACACGTTCTTAGCGCCATGAGCCTGAGCAGCATCCTCTATAACTTTTAGATGATGTCTTCGGGCAATATCTATAATAGCGTCCACGTCACAGAGTTTGCCATAAAGATGTACACAAATGACAGCACGGGTATTAGGCGTTATCAGTAATTCCAAGTTTTTAGCATTAAGCAGATAATCATCTGGACTGATATCGCAGAACACAGGTCTCAAACCACTCTGAACAATGCTTTCTGCCGAGGCTATGAAGGTATGCGCTGGAACGATTACCTCATCGTTATCTCTCCATTGGTAGATTTGTTTGTATGCCATGAGGATAATCTTCAGCGCATCCAGGCCGTTGCCTGTGCCAATACAGTGTCGTACACCGCAATAGTTTGCAAAAGATTTCTCAAACACCCGCGTCTCCTCTCCCAACAAGAACCAACCTGACCTGATGACAGACTGTATCCTGTGAGATAATTCAGGCTCAAAACTTTGAGTAATTTTTGTCAAATCCAGATATTTAATATTCATGTCTGTCATATTTTTATCAGATATTCATCATAACAGATACCACGGCCACCAAAACCCTCCTTCTGAAAGAGCAAACCTTCATTCAGCTTTGCGCCTTCATCCTCAGTTGAAACACCGAAATCAAAGTATTGACGCCCCTGGCAAATGTCTGAATTCAATATTGAACTTAACAGATAATCCAACGCACCTGTTTTATATCCGACATCATCAGAAGATATGTATTGTGCATGAACAACATTCTCTGTAATAAAGAGGACAGTTCCGGCAACAACTTGCATATTTTTCTCAATGGTTAAAAGCCTGATTTGATGTGGAAATAACGATTTCAAATATAGTATCTCTTTTACTGTGTGAACAGGTGTTTGCCGATGTCTTTTTTGTAGAACTTCAGTGAGTATTTTCCAGAAAGACTGCCAATGCGCTTCGTCTTCGGCTGTACTGACAGACAGTTGCGCCTTTAAGGCCTTAGCCACGCATCTTCGTCGTAGGGTCGTGAAAGGTATAGCGTGAGATATGTCTATTGTTGTAGACAATTTGCGATGAATCAATTCGGCGCCTTTCGCTGTAATGAAATACAGATCTTGTGATGCGGGATAAGTATGGTATATATACGGTAAAGGTTTATAATAGAGTGCATCCGCACCCATTTCCTTGGAATAATATTTGTATGCCATACTCAGCATCAAGCCAACATCTAACGACGAAGTTCTCTTATCCCATATCAATCCGCCATATGTCAGTCCATTGTGCGAATGGATTTCGCCATTCTGAATATTCGCAGGCATGACACCTTTGAGTTTATTCTTATGATAAAACATCAGTGACGCATCCTCAAATCGGTCTTTATGGTAATCCATATAGTTGCGGTCAAAGAGAAACGTGCCGTTACAGGAATTCCTGATGCAGACATTCCAATCCTCCCTCATGTCATCGTTGTATCTTATCACTTGCATTTGACCTGCTTCAGATATTCATTATAATCGTTGACATAGTATTCTGTACTGTATTCTTCATCCGAAGCGACAAAGCATACTGTACATGGAGTAAAATTGGAAAGCATACACCATACACCTGCGGGTATCACTATACCTTCTTCAGGATTATCCATGTGGTATGTCTTGCAGAACCTGCCGTCATCGACATAGATGTCAAAAGCACCATGTAGTGGGAAAATCGCTTCCGCACATTTCCAATTGGCATGGCCTCCGCGTGTGGCATCGCGGGGAACATCGTATATCCAGAAGACTCTCTTGACCGCAAACGGGATATCTCTCCCCGCTTCCGCAAAGGTCAGATTACCCCGGTCATTCTCTCTGAAAGACTTAAGTCGTACCAGACTGCAATATGGCGTTCCCTCAACACTCATCCCGCTCAATTATTTTGCCAAAGCATATACTTCATCCATCATCATCTTAGCCAGCGCATTTGCCCTATCCTCTGTGTTGGCTTCCGCATACACTCTGACTATCGGCTCGGTGTTACTCTTGCGCAAGTGTACCCAACCATCGGCAAAATCTATTTTGACACCATCGATATTTGTTATCTGTTCTCCGGCATGTTTTGCTTCCACTTTTTTCAGCAGTGCATCCACATCCATGCCTGGTGTCAAGTCTATGCGGTTCTTGGTGATAATGTATTCAGGATAAGTCTTGCGCAATTCACTCGTTTTAACGCCTTTCTTTGCTAGATAGGTAAGTATGAGGGCAATGCCCACAAGAGCGTCTCTGCCATAGTGCGCTTTGGGATATATGACACCGCCATTGCCTTCACCGCCGATAACAGCACCTACCTCTTTCATTTTTGTGACCACGTTGACCTCGCCCACGGCTGCAGGAAAATATTCACAGCCGGCTTTATGTGTGACATCCCTCAAAGCACGTGTGGAACTCAGATTAGATACCGTAGAACCTTTCTGATGCTGCAAGATGTAGTCGGCTACCGTTACGAGAGTATATTCCTCTCCATACATCGCACCATCCTCACAGAACAATGCCAGACGGTCCACATCCGGATCAACGACAAAGCCTATATCGTATTTGCCTTTCTGCATCTCTGCCTTCAGTGCACTGAGGTTTTTTTCCAACGGCTCAGGGTTGTGCTGGAAATCGCCTGTAGGCTCCAGATACAAACCTTTGACATGCTCTACACCAAGTTGTCTGAGCAATTCTGGAAGTATAATTCCTCCAACCGAGTTCACTGTGTCTATGGCAACGCTGAAATGGGCCTTGGCTATAGCGTCAGTATCGACAAGTTCCAGTGCCTTGACCATGTCAATGTGGCGCTGTGTATAGCTTGTGTCCTCTGTATATTTTCCCATGTGGTCAACATCAGCATATTCAAAGTTACCCTCTTCTGCCAACCTCACAACTTCTGCCGCCTCGTCGGCATTCAGAAACTCACCGTCTTCGTTGAGCATCTTCAGGGCGTTCCATTGTCTCGGGTTGTGGCTCGCCGTCAATATCAGACCACCGCATGCTTTGGACATTGTCACAGCAAGCTCGGTTGTCGGCGTAGATGCCAATCCTATATTCAGCACATCATAGCCCAGGCCGAGAAGCGTACCACATACTACCTGCGACACCATCTCACCCGAGATGCGCGCGTCTCTGCCCACAACGATTGTGTTGCCAGGAATACGGCATGCCCTGCGCCTCTGCACAGCATAGGCGGAGACAAACTTGACGATGTCCAGCGGATTCAGCGAATCGCCCGTGGGGCCACCGACAGTACCACGAAAACCAGAAATAGATTTAATCAGTGTCATTTTTCTAATTATAAATTAGTCTGCACCTTTTAGACGGACTTCCCACCCTTCAGTCAGCAGACGGATATACTGTAAATGTTTTGGATAATTTCACCGTGCCAATCAGTTTAGACAGCCCACTCTGTACGGAGAGACCTGTTGCGTGGGCACTCTCAGCCACCTTGCAGCCTTGGCCGGATATGTTATAGCGGCCTTCAAATTTGACCGTTATAGTGCTCGGGGTTTTCACAGCTACCTTCGGAACTTTGAATTTGAATACGGGGTCTCCATTGTCGTTGTCATAAATAACCGTCACCTTGGCTGTAGTCGTATCATTGACAACCCAGTCATATGTCGTCCTGTCAAGCAACTTGCCCTTGGTAGCTTGCACCGCCGTGGCTGTCACGGTCATGCCCGTGTACAACTGGTCGGTGTCAAAGGTGATATCACTGAACGACGGCAAGACTGAAACGTACTCATCTGAATCGTCACCACATCCGGTGCAAAGACACACCAGACTCATCATCACAAAAACAAACTTCTTCATCGTCATTTTTTATACTTTAATTTAATTCACATTATCCGCGCGCTTAACTGCACATCCCATTCATCTCTCATACGGGAAAACGCAAAAAATTATAACGCTACGCTGTTTCTTAAATGACAAAGTTACGTAAAAAAAATCACATCAGCGAAAAACGAAGAAATTTATTACGGCACAACTTTTTCAGACCATCGGCTAATGTTTTCCGTTCCATAGGATGGAACAAAAATTCCACCCTACGAAACATACGTTCCATCTGATGGAATTTACATCCCATCTGCAGGAATAAAAAATATACCTCGACAGAAGAGTTGAAATATGCCGGATATGGCAATATAGCTTACGGGGACATACTTTTTAAATTTACATACACAACTTAAAGGATGTAGGTAAAGGACAAATTTGTTAATGTTTTTACAGCGTCAAGGCATGCTATTGTAAAAAAACAAATTAAAAAGGCGGTCTAATTTTAATATTTTTTATAAATTTGTATGTTTGAAACAAAAGAATTAAATCAAAAAATATACTTAACATGAATGCAGATATAAGCAAGAAGCATTATGACGTCATCGTCATCGGCGGCGGTGCAACAGGTGCGGGTACGGCACGCGATTGCGCCATGCGCGGACTGAGCACGCTACTGATTGAGCGCTATGATTTCACAACAGGTGCGACAGGCCGCAACCATGGTTTGCTGCACAGTGGCGCCAGATATGCAGTGACAGACAAAGAATCTGCCACAGAATGTATAGAAGAGAACATGATACTCCGCAAAGTGGCGCGCCACTGCGTGGAGGAACATGACGGTTTGTTTATCACTCTGCCTGAAGACGATCTCGGCTATCAGGCAAAATTCGTGGAATCATGCCTCGCTGCCGGAATACGCGCAGACATCATTGATCCCGAAGAGGCAAAGCGTCTGGAACCTTCGGTCAACCCTACCCTGATTGGTGCGGTACGCGTACCTGACGGTTCCATTGACCCTTTCCGTCTGACAATATCAAATGTACTTGACGCTGAGAGACATGGTGCAGACATGCTGACCTATCATGAGGTGACAGGACTGATTATAGAAAACGGACGCGTGTTGGGTGTAAATCTGCGCAACAACCTGACAGGAGAACAATCGGAAGCCCGTGCAGACATCACTGTAAACGCGGCAGGCATATGGGGTACCCTCATCGCCAAGATGGCCGGAGTAACAGTAAACATGTTTCCAGCCAAAGGTTCACTGCTCGTTTTCAGCCACAGGGTAAACAACATGGTCATCAACCGCTGCCGCAAACCGGCGAATGCAGACATCCTTGTGCCGGGCGATGTAATTACAGTCATCGGTACAACCTCCGACCGGGTACCCATTGAGACGGTTGACGATATGCGTGTTACACCTGAAGAAGTCGAAGTATTGCTGACGGAAGGCGCGCAACTGGCTCCCGCACTGGCAACAACGCGCATACTGAGAGCATATGCCGGTGTGCGCCCGCTGGTGGCAAGCGACAACGACCCGTCCGGACGCAGCATCAGCCGTGGCATTGTGTGTCTTGACCACGAGACGCGCGACGGTCTGGCTGGCTTCGTGACAATAACTGGCGGTAAACTGATGACATACCGTCTGATGGCAGAAATAGCCACAAACATGGTGTGCAAGAAACTGAATGTCGACAAGAAATGCGAAACAGCGACGACACCACTGCCGGGTGCTGAGACAACACCCGTGGAGAAGCCGAAGAGCCACATGTATGCATTCAACGCCAAAGTAGGACGTCATGGAACTTATGCTCCAAGTATAGACAGCCATGACGAAATAGCCAACTCACTGGTATGCGAATGTGAGGAAGTGACTGTCGGTGAGGTAAAATACGCAGTTGAGAAGCAACATGCCGGCACGCTAACGCAACTGAGAAGGCGCACCCGTATGGGTATGGGTACCTGTCAGGGCGAGCTGTGCGCACTGAGGGCAGCAGGAGTCATGTGTAATGTCTGCAAGAAAAGCGTTGATGACTCCGCCGCTGATTTGGCTGACTTTATCAATGAGCGCTGGAAAGGTATGTACCCTGTAGGCTGGGGGTCCACGCTCAACGAGGCACAACTAATATCTAATATTTATCAAGGCCTATGCGGTCTGGATAATTTTGCAAAATAAAGGAGGACACAACAATGAAATTTGACAATATAATAATAGGAGGCGGCCTCAGTGGTCTGACATGTGGCATCACACTGGCTAAAGCCGGCAAGAAAGTGGCTGTCATCACCGCCGGACAGAGTACACTGCACTTTTGCTCAGGGTCATTCGATCTGCTGGGCTATGACGCTGAAGGCAAAGCCATAGAAAATCCGGTTGAAGCCGTAGCGCAATTGAAGGAAAGCCATCCGTATAAAAAAGCCGGTGTGGAGAACATCGCATCACTGGCACAGGATGCTGCCGCAATATTGACAGAATGTGGTTTGAAACTCAAAGGTGACATCAAGAGAAACCATTATCGCATCACACCGATGGGCGTACTGAAACCAACATGGCTGACTCTGGAAGAGTACCTGACAGCCGACAGCGCAGCAGGAGTAGCATACAAGAAACTTGTTGTCGCCAACATCACAGGCTTCCACGACTTCCCTGTAGAGTTTATCGCTGAAGGATTAAGGAAAACATCCACCGAGGTTGAAGTCAAGACACTATCCATTCCGGCTTTGAAAGAACGCCGGTGCAGCCCGTCGGAAATGCGCTCTGCAAACATATCCAAAGTGCTGAGTACAGAAGATACATTACAAGAAATAGCAGACAAGCTGAACAGTATAGCCAATGATGCAGAAGCCATTATCCTGCCTGCAATTATCGGTATAAACAACGACGAGAATATCGCGATACTAAAGGCAAAAGTAAACAAGCCGCTGTTTGTCATCGCCACACTACCCCCATCGGTTCCCGGTGTACGTGTACAAAAAGCCTTGCGCAGCTATTTTGAAAAAATCGGCGGCGTGTTTATGATGGGAAACAAAGTCTGTGGCGGCGAGATTGAAGACGGCAAGGTAAAACATATAGAGACGACACTACTGCCCGACGAGCAACTGAGCGCCGACAACTACATCTTGGCAACAGGCTCATTCCAGAGTGAAGGTCTGATGTCTAATTATGTGAAAGTATACGAACCTGTCCTTGACCTTGATGTTGATGCCAGCGACAAGAGAACTGAGTGGGTGGACACTATGGTATATAACGCCCAGCCATATATGGAATATGGTGTCAAGACCAACAACGTATTCCAAACTCAGAAAAACGGGTCCACAATAGAAAATCTGTACGCCATAGGCTCTGTGTTGAGTGGTCATAACGCCATCAAACAGGCTGACGGCACAGGCGTATCAATGGTCACAGCTATTGCTGTAGCTAAAAACATTTTAAATAAATAATCCTATGGCAGAAAATCTTCAATTATATAGTATCAGCGAAAATGAGCTTGAGAAATGTCTCAAATGTTCCATTTGTACTGTTTATTGTCCTGTTGCCGGTGTAACACCATTCTACCCGGGTCCAAAACACGCTGGACCGGACGGTGAGCGCTACCGCATCAAAGACGCGAGCTTCTTTGACGAGAAAGCATTAAAAATGTGCCTTAATTGCAAACGCTGTGAGGTTGCTTGTCCTGAAGGCGTACATATTGCAGATATCATCCAGAGTGCACGCATCAAATACAGCAAACACAAACCAGGACTTCGTGAATTTACATTGGCCAATACTGACTTGGTCGGTTCAATAACCACGCTGGCAGCGCCCGTGGCAAATTTCGCCACGAGTTTTTCTCCTGTTAAAGCCACGCTTGACACCATTGTCAAGATAGACAAGCACCGCACTTTCCCCGCATACGCTTCCCAAAAATTTGAGACATGGTACAAGAAGCATGCCGCAGCGGAACAGGATAAATACGAAAAACAAGTCAGCTACTTCCACGGCTGCTATGTAAATTACAACTATCCCCAACTGGGCAAGGAACTGATTAAAGTCATGAACGCCATCGGATACGGTGTCAAACTGCTCGATAAGGAGAAATGTTGCGGAGTGCCACTCGTTTCCAACGGATTCGCCACACAAGCCAAAAAGCATGGCGAAATCAACATGGCCTCAATGAGAAAATCAGTAGCAGAGGGACGTCCAATCCTCACGACAGGCACATCATGTACCCTAATGATGCGTAACGAATACGACCACTTGTTGCACATTGATAACAAAGTTGCTCAGGAACACCTCCTGCTTGCAACACGTTTTATATACAAACTGGTTGAAGAAGGCAAAGTCAAGCTGGCCTTCCGCGAGGATTACAAAAAACGCGTATGCTACCACACAGCGTGCCACATGGAGCGTCTGGGTTGGACGATATACAGCACATCACTTGTAAAGATGATTCCTGGCATTGACTTCGTCATGCTCGACTCAATGTGCTGCGGTATCGCAGGTACTTACGGATTCAAAAAAGAGAACTACCCTATTTCACAGAAGATAGGTGAGCCGTTATTCAAACAGATAGAGGAAGCCAAGGTGGACAACGTCATCACAGACTGTGAAACCTGTAAGTGGCAGATAGAAATGTCCACGTCAGCCAAAGTGCTGAACCCGATATCTGTATTGGCAGAGGCGATAGACTACGAAAAGACAAAAGCTTTAAACCAATAACCCATGGATAGAGTACAAATTGCATTAGACAATGCAACACAGACCAAATCCTTACTATTGGGACAAGGAATACTGGGAAAAGTTGCAGATGTATTCAAAGCACAATTTCCCGACAAGTGTGCAATCATTGTAGCAGATGCGACGACATTCGATGTAGCAGGAAAAGATGTGCAGGAGATATTAAAGAATGCAGGCATAACCGTTGAGGAGCCATATATCTTTAATGAACCTGACATGCACGCTGAATGGAAATATATAGAGCGTCTGGATGCCGTTCTTTCAAAGACGGAAGCCATAGCAGTTGCCGTAGGTTCAGGAACAATAAACGACACCGCAAAATTGTGTTCTCACCATCAAGGTCGCCCGTATATGATTGTCGGAACAGCAGCATCAATGGACGGCTATGTCGCTTTTGGTGCATCCATTACAAAGGACGGAGCCAAACAAACCTTCGGCTGTAATGCACCGCGGGCAGTAGTCGCAGATGTTGACGTTGTGGCTACGGCTCCGAGCGCTATGACAGCAAGTGGCTACGGCGACCTTTACGCCAAGGTGGCGTGCGGTGCAGACTGGATTGTAGCAGACCTTATCGGTAACGAACTGATAGATCCGCTTTCCTGGGGAATAGTTCAAGGAGGATTACGAGACGCTCTGGCTGACCCCGCCGGTGCAAAAGCTGGTAATCCGGAAGCACTAAAACGCTTAATAGAAGGTTTGTTCCTCGGTGGATTCGCTCTTCAAGCATATCCTAAGACCAGCCGACCGGCAAGTGGTGCGGAACACCAAATCAGCCACATGCTTAACATGGACCACTTTGTCATGAAAAATGGCATCGCACCTTCCCACGGATTTCAAGTAAGTATCGGAACGATTCTATCGTTGTCTTTCTATGAACAATTCCTAAAGACGGACATGGCTAATATAGATATTGATGCCTGTGTCAGCGCATGGCCTTCACTGGAAGAACAGACAACCCATTCAAGAGAAGTATTCAGGGGTACCGGGTTTGAAGATTTCTGTGCAGGAGAAATAGCCGCAAAGTATGTCACACCAGAACAATTGCGTAAAGAGCTGACAACAATACGTGATAACTGGGATGACCTGAAAGCACGTCTCGAAGCTCAACTGATATCTGTCGAAGAAACGATACGCCGCTTTAAGGCCGTCGGCGCCCCGACAATGCCGGAAGACATTGACTTGGACCGTGCCACACTGCGCGACACTATCCGCAGAGCACAACATATACGCCGCCGTTACACCATACTCGATGTTGCATTGCGTATGGGCAAGTTTGACGAATGGTTAAACGGCGTGTTTGGAAAAGGCGGAATATGGGAAATATAATCATACAAAACTAAACAAAACATTCAATATGACAAAAACAGTGAAATCATTTGCCTACTGGCAATGGCGCACCATCATTGCAACAATGATAGGATATGCCTTATTTTATTTTGTTCGTAAGAACTTTTCATTTGCTATACCTGGTTTAAGTGCTGAATATGGCATAACAAAAACCAGTTTTGGTATTATCATGACATTAGTAACTGTCATATATGGTGTGTCACGTTTTTTGAATGGCATGGTGGCAGACCGTGTTAACGCGCGTTACCATATGGCTATAGGCCTTTTACTGTGCGCAATAGCCAACTATGCGTTTGGCTTCGGTGCAGATTTAAGTGCGATAATAACCGGAGAAACCAGTGGCCCGCAATTCACCAATACAATGGTACTGATATTTGGTATCATTGTATTAATAAACAACTTTTTCCAAGGCGCAGGTTTTCCTCCGTGCAACAGATTATTGACCCACTGGGTTCCGGCCAATGAATTGGCTACCAAAATGTCAGTTTGGAACACCAGCCACTCTATCGGTGCAAGTATCGTTGCCATCATGTGTGGTTACATCATGGGAACATTTGGAACCAACATGGCTGCCAATCCTGACATCGTAGCTTCTGTTGCCGCTCACCTCAATGTCGACATGTCTGATGCTACACGCATGCAAGGCGTCATTGAGTCTGCTGCTCATATCGGTGCATGGAAGTACTGTTTCTGGATTCCTGCAACTATAGCATTGGCAGGTTCATTGGGCATTTTTATCTTCTTGCGCGACACACCGTCTTCTGTAGGTCTACCAGAAATACATAAAGTCAACAAGAAAGGCAAGGAAGGCGGAGCAGAGTACAAAGAATTCCTAAAACGCATGGTCTTCCGCAACAAGTGGATATGGATATTGGCTATTGCCGATTTCTTTGTTTACATTGTACGTTTCGCTGTACTCGACTGGGGACCGACATTCCTCAAGGAGGCTCGCCAAATGTCATTAGCCAATGCAGGATGGACGGTTGCTATTTTTGAGATATTCGGTATTATCGGCATGTTGTTCTGGGGCTGGGCAACAGACAAATGGCTAAAAGGTAAAGCGCACCGCACATGTGTATTCTGCATGATTGGCGTGGCTATTTTCATGATTATTTTCTTATTGTTGCCTAAAGGCACGACAATGGTTCCGATGGTATTATGTCTTGCCATGGCAGGCTTCTGCATCTATGGCCCGCAAGCGCTTATCGGTATTTCCGCTTCAAACCAGGCAACCAACCGCGCCGCTGCAACAGCCAACGGTTTGGTCGGCATGTTTGCATACGCCAGCGGACTTGTTTCCGGCGTCGGTGTCGGCATGTTCATAGATTTCATGAACGGCATCAATCCGGACAAGAGCTGGGATTATGTGTTCATGGGCATGATCGGTATCGCTGTTTTAACGACATTCATCTTCTTGCTGATGTGGAATGCTAAGGCCGACGCTTATGACGAAGCAGAAAAGCTGACAACTGAAACAGCACAAGACAACCAAGAATAATCTAAACACTCATTCCAATGGATTTAGAACTAAAAAACAAATTATCACAAATCAAACATGTGGCATTAGACATGGATGGTACGATTTACATGGGTAACACCATATTCCCCTACACTATTCCATTCTTGAACAAACTGCATGAACTTGGCATCACATACTCTTTCCTGACAAACAATCCGTCAAAGTCTATCGACGACTATCTGAAGAAACTTGCCAAGATGGGTATCAATGCGACAGAGGAAGAAATCTACAACACCACGATTGCTACAATCGATTACATTCACGCCCATTATCCAAAGGCAAAGAAACTGTTCCTCCTGGGAACTCCAAGTATGATTTCTCAGTTTGAGAAAGCCGGATTCATCTCAGCCAAAGACGACGCTAATGACGTGCCTGATATTATTGTAGCTGCCTTTGACATGACACTGACATACTCCCGTCTCTGTCGTGCTGCTTGGTGGATATCACAAAACATTCCATACATTGCAACCAATCCTGACAGAGTTTGTCCGACCAATGAGAAGACAATCCTTGTTGACTGTGGTTCTATATGCAGGTGTCTGGAAAGTGCTACAGGCCGTCAGCCTGATATCACTCTCGGCAAACCTGATCCCAACATGCTGGTCGGCATACAACAGCAGCACCATTTGAAACCGGAAGAGATCGCCATGGTCGGTGACCGTATATACACAGACATCGCCATGGCACACAATGCCAACGCATTCGGCTGTCTGGTCCTCTCTGGTGAGACAACAATAGAAGTTGCCAAAGCCGCACCACGTCAGCCGGACCTTATTGCAGAGAACATCAAAGAGTTAGGCGAATTACTTGAAGCATCACGCAAATGACCAATCCATTATTTAATTTAGCAGCAAAGCGCAAGGCAGGGTTACTTTCAGGCATACCTTCTTTCTGTTGCAGCAACCGTTTTGTCATTGAGGCTATCTTTGAGCAGTCAAAGCGTTTTGATGACAAGGTGCTGATCGAAGCCACAAGCAACCAAGTCAATCAGTTCGGCGGATACATCGGCATGAAGCCTGCCGACTTCCGTGATTACATCTACGGAATAGCTGATAAAGTCGGATATGACAAGTCCAATATTATTCTCGGCGGCGACCATCTCGGTCCTCAGCCTTGGCAAGACCTGCCTGAGTCCACAGCGATAGAATACTCTAAGGAACTTGTCCGCCAATGCGTATTGGCCGGTTTCACCAAGATTCATTTGGACACCAGCATGCGTGTCGCAGACGACGACCGCAATCTGCCGCTGAGTAATCAGACAATTGCCCATCGCGGTGCCATATTGATGAAAACCTGTGAAGAGGCCTTCACCGAGTTACAAAACCGGCAACCCGATGCCGTTCATCCTGTATTCATCATCGGCAGCGAAGTCCCTATCCCCGGTGGCGCACAACAGGAAGAGAAAATGCACGTCACCTCTCAGGAAGACTTTGCAAGTACAATTGAAGCATACAAAAAAGAGTTTGCGCAATTTGGCATTGCTGACTTATTTAAATATGTCATTGCCGTTGTCGTACAACCCGGTGTTGAGTTTGGCGACGGTGATGTCCATAAATACAATCGCATGGATGCCTACCCCTTGACCCAAAAGCTCAAGGAATATCCCAATTTGGTGTTTGAAGGCCATTCCACTGATTATCAGTCAGCCCATAGCCTCCGCGAAATGGTTGAAGACGGCATAGCCATTCTGAAAGTCGGCCCCGCCTTGACCTTTGCGGCCAGAAGAGGCTTGTTTGCATTGGCAAAGATGGAGGACGAATTGATAGACGACGCTGACTCACGCTCACACTTCATACAGGTCTTGGACGACGTGATGGTAGAAAATCCGAAAGACTGGAAAAAATACTATCACGGTACAGACAAAGAGATTGCTTTGGCTCGCAAATACAGCTATTCTGACCGTTGCCGTTACTACATGGGAGACGCCCGTGTACAAAAGGCAATTGCCACACTGATTAACAATCTCAAAGATGTGGACATCCCCATGGGTATGCTGGAGCAGTATATGCCTATCCAATTCATCAAAGTGCGCGACGGCAGACTTGCCAAGACGCCGGAGGCTTTAGTGAAAGACTGTGTTCTCGTTGTCATTGAAGACTACAATTATGCGACGAAGCACAATTATATGATCAGTTCGATTTTCAACAACTAATTAAATTTATATAATATGTCTAGATTTCTTGATCCACCCGCAGCCAAACCGTTGCTGCCGAAAGAAAAAATCAATAAGATTTATTCATCCATGCGCTTCAGAGTGTTCATGGGTGCATTCATGGGCTATGCCGGTTATTATCTTGTTCGCAAAAACCTGTCATTAGCCGCTCCTGACATGATCAGTCAGGGACTGATAGACAAAGGTAAAGTCGGTATAGCCATGTCGGCCGTATCCATTGCATACGCATTCAGTAAGTTTATCATGGGTACTGTGTCCGACCGTTCCGATGCCCGCAAGTTCCTCTGTGTAGGATTAATATTGTCTGCATTGACAATGATTTGCGTAGGTATCTTCCCGTTCAGTCCGACAAACATGGCTATGAATGCGGCAATCATCTTTGCCTTCATGCTCATAGTCGGATGGCTCTCCGGTATGGGATGGCCTCCGTGCGGCCGCATCATGGCGCACTGGTTCTCCCAGAATGAGAGAAGTTTCAAAATGTCCATATGGAATACCTCCCACACCATCGGCAGCGGCTCGTTAGGTCTGCTGGCCATGGCTGGAGTTGTCATCTTCGGCTCTATGGGCATCGGCGAGACATGGCGTGCAGACTTCATCGTACCGTCGGTTGTCGCCCTACTGATTGTACTTTTCTGCTGGTGGTCATTGCGCGACACACCAGAGTCCTGCGGCTTGCCATCCATTCAGGATTACCGCCAAGACTACAGCGGCGTCAAGACCAAAGAAGTTGCCGGAGAAAAGCTGCCTTTCAAGACGCTCTTTATCGACTACGTACTGAAGAACAAACTCTTATGGGTAATCGCCATCAGCAACGTGCTTGTTTATATGGTGCGCTATGGCGTCGGCGACTGGTCTCCCACCTATCTGCAGGAAGAACATATCATGGATGCCTCTGAGTGCAAACTGGCTTTCTCCGTCCACAACTACGTCGGTGCCGTTGGCACTATCTTCATGGGCTGGATATCCGCAAAATTCTTCAAGGGACGCTGCGCACCTCCCAATGTTATCTGCATGATAATGGTATTCATCGGCACCATCCTGTATTGGCAGGCTCCAGCATTGGGTGGCGGCAATCCTGTCGTCACCAAGACACTTGTCTATACGGCATTGGTTATTATAGGATTCTTCATCTATGGTCCTGTAGCCCTGATAGGTGTCCAGGCTCTGAACACGGTTCCGAAGAACGCTGCCGGCACAGCAGCCGGTTTCGTCGGACTGTTTGGCTATCTTTTTGGCGACTCTCTCGCTTCAAAGATAATCATCGGACACATTGCCGAGAGCAGTTGGAACACTGCCAACCTGATGTTTGTCATCGGCAGCGCCATCGGTATTGTCCTCTGCGCACTACTTTGGAACAGCGAGAAAAACGAAGCCTGAGCACATTTCTTGTAAATAAATATAAGAGAGGCATCCTTGCGATGGAGCAAGGATGCCTCTCTTTCTTGTTGTCATATTTTGATATCCTCTTATTTCATCAGCACCTTCTTGCCGTCACGGATATATATCTTCCCCTTTTGAGGACGGGACACCTCTTTCCCTTCAAGGTCATAATACGCAGATGCTTTGCACGGCTTTACCCTGACACTCTGGATACCCTCCGGAGCAGGCAGTTCCACAACGCCGCCCTTGAAGACATCCTCAGTCCAGCCTGCGGCAATGTAAGCCGCCCTCTTGCCGTAAGGCACTGTCAGCACACAACTCGGTGAGATATTCTTGAATGCATCTTTGCCAAAGGCATAAGGCTCCTCTATCAGGCTGGTCACCGCATCCAGCGCCGTACAGCCCTCGAATGCAGAGGCGCCAATACCCTTTTTCACTGTTGCCGGTATAGTAATTTCCGGCAGGCTCCTGCATCCCCTGAAGGCACACGAGTCAATATATACAATATTATCGTTGACTATTGTCACCTTCTTCAGGCTGACGCAGCTGTCAAATGTCTCTGCCCTGATTCCCATGTTCTGCTTGTTGTGGAACTCCACAGTCTCAAGGCTGCGGCAATTCTGGAATGCGCCGACACCAATACTATATACTTTCGTAGAGATAATGGCTGATTTCAGGCCCTTGCAGTTCTTGAAGGCAGTCACTCCGATATGCGTCACTGTATAGGGGATACCTATCTCCGACAGACTCTCACAGTTTAGGAAAGCACTTTGACCTATGCTGCTTACATGCACAGGAATATTGATATACTTGAGCTTGATGCAATCCTTAAAAGCATTGTTCCCTATCGTTTCAAGCGTGTTGGTATTAGGGAGTAATACAGTATCCAACTGATAGCAGTTTGAGAATGCCATGTCACCGATACTTATCAGACCACTCACTATATTCACCTTTTTCAGACGGACACAATTCGCGAATGCATTGTCTAATATATGCGTCAACTTGGAAGGAAAACTGACAGTCGTAAGATAATAACAATTTATAAACGCACTTGACCGGATTGTTGTTACCGGCAAACTTGCATAAGTGGAATTCCCAATATACATAGACACATTGGTTACAATTTCTGCCGTGGTATTATTTTTAGAAGTTGGCCCCCAAACAATGGCGTAATGTTTTTGGGTAACAGGATCTGATTTATCGATATAAGCAACATTGCCCACAGTTTTACCACGCACTATCTGCGAAGGCATACAATAAACGAACACCGCAACTAACAGGAAAATGCTTTTCAACAAACGCTTCATGTCTTCCTTTTTCTATTTAATACCCCTGCAACATAAACACATTATGGTACCCACTGAAAGTCATATACTTCAATTTTGACATGAAAAATACCTGTGGTGCATATCGTAAAATGCATACCACTTTGAGCCCAGAGTCCCGCCAATTCCTCTTCTGAATAGTCTGGATAATCTTCCCAATCAATTGGTTCTGACCCATTTTGCGAACAATACATATTATATATACCATAATATCCATCTGGAGAGACCAGACAACCATTATTCGCATAAGTCCAAAAACCGTCAATTTCATAAGATTCTGGAACGTAGTCATATACTGCAAAACAACTGTCACAAATATCAGAATAGTTTGAATAGACTTTTACTTTATACGTCACTCCATTCGTGAGTTCTCTATATAAAAATATTGTATCTTCCGCAATAGGATCTATCAAAGGCTCCACCATTGGTAAAATAGTCTCATCATTACACTCCACAAAATCAGACGGATCAGTAGATTCATATTCATAGATTTTAACCCACTGATACTCAGCTTTCACATTTACTATGCATGCTAAAAACACAATGATGCATGCAATTAATTTTCTTTTTTGCATTATTCTTTATTTTTTTAGATTAAACATATATTAAATAAATTAAATTCTCAAGAATAGATTTTCACGGGCAAATATAAAAAAAAAAGTTTTTACACCACAAACTTTTTACAAATTTTTTTTAAAAAATTGGGATTGTCCATCCAAAAGAGAGCATATAAAGCAACATCTTGACGGCGATATTTTTTCAGTTCCAAAGGCCGGAATGTAAATTCCATGGGATGGAACGTAAGTTCCATTGGCTGGAATATAAATTCCACCAGATGGAACGGAACATTCAACGGGAATAACACAAAACACGTTCCCCGACAAGTCAGAATAAGAGACGATATGAAAAAATAAATTTATGACCTGCAGGCACCGATATCATGACAGATATACAGAGCCCATGACGGGCAGATATAAGCCCGTCATGGGCAATCATTCAAATTTGATGGATTTGGCAGGACTGATTCTGGAAACCAGATAACTGGGACCGACGAGTGTCAGTACACAGATAATCAGCGTGGCGACCCCCAGCAGGATAATCAGCGGCCAGTTGAAGATAATGGGCACAAAACTGACATAATATTTGGAAGAATCGAGAGTGACAATATGCCATTGGTATTGTATGAACGCCAGTCCAAGCCCTATGACATAGCCCAGCAGCACTCCCCTGCCGATAATGAAAGTAGCATAATAGATAAATATCTCCCTGATGGCCTTGCCGCTCGCGCCCATGGCCTTGAGAATGCCTATCGTGGACGTCTTTTCCAAAATAAGTATCAGCAATCCGCTGATTATAGTCAGGCTGGACAATATGGTCATCAAAGCAATGATAACCCAGATATTAAGGTCAAGAAGTTTCAACCAATCGAATATCTGTGAGTATAACTGTTTGACGGTATATACGACATACTCGCTGCCGTCAGCGCTCTTCAGATTGTGGATTGTATTCAACACATTGGTATATGTCTCATCCAGCTGTTCGCTATTTTCAACGCTCAGTTCAAGCGACGAGCAGCGGTCGTCATCCCATTTGTTCAGTTGGTTGATGGCATATATATTGGTATATATCACATTCTCGTCAAATTGTTGCATACTGGTTTCAAAAATACCGACGATGGTAAAACGGCGGACCTTGATACTGTTTTCAAAGAAATAAGAAAAGAGCCTGTCGTTAAGTTTGAGATTCATTTTCCGAGCGACTGACCGGCTGACGATAATGCTGTTCTGTCCTTTTTCTTTGGCATATTCAGGGAAACGGCCTTCAACAAGATTTTTTTTGATAAACTGTGCGTTGTATTCAGGACCGATGCCTTTGAACATGATGCCCTTGTAATCTGTCTCAGTCTTTATGATACCAAATTTTCTTGATGTCCGCTGTATGCTTCTGACACCCTGCGTATGTCGGATTTCGTTTACGACAGCCTCCGAACAGTCTATCGGGACGCTCTCGGTGGAAGAAAACGATTGGGCATTCAGAATCTCAATATCCGAACCGAACCCTATAACCTTAGACGAAATCTCCCATTTGAACCCCAAGACTATACAGACGGATACAATCATTACAGCAAGTCCGATGCCAATGCCGAAGGTGGCCAGATTTGTAGCCAACCGCGACACAGGTTCCCTGCGCTCCTTATCGCGGTAAAGCCGGTTTGCTATAAATAAAGTATATCTGGACATAAGACGGTATTAAAATTTATTGTTGCCTAAGGGGGCGAGGGCCGAAGATGCGACTGCCGACACGCACCATGTTGCTTCCTTCCGACAAGGCTATCCGGTAATCATCGCTCATGCCCCATGAACGACAGGAAAACATGGCGTCGTCCTGGAAAAAAGCCGTTTTGAGCTCATTAAAATAATTTTTGAGGAAGCGAAACTCTCTGCGCACCTGCTCTACGTCGTCGGTGTTTGTGGCCATTCCCATGATACCGCAGAGTCTTACATGGCCCAGCTTGCGCCATGTACCTTCCAAGAGCATCTGTGTACATTCCTCCGGTGAAAAACCGAATTTAGTCTCCTCCTGCGCTACATGGATTTGCAACAGACACGGAATGACACGGTTATACTTGGCGGCTTGCCTGTCGATTTCCCGCAAAAGGTCCAGACTGTCAACAGAATGAATCATGCTGACAAACGGAGCGATATATTTCACCTTGTTTCTTTGGAGATGGCCTATGAAGTGCCACTCTATATCCTTTGGCAAAGATTCGTATTTGCCACGCAGCTCCTGAACAATATTCTCGCCAAACACCCACTGGCCTGCACCGTAGGCAGACAGGATTTCATCACAGGGGTGATACTTGGACACTGCCACAAGAACGACATCAGGCGGCAGAGTGTCTTTAATCTTGACAAGTCGCTCAACAATACTGCTCATCAATCAATCTTTGCGTAGTGAAAGACATCCATATAAGAAGTTTCAGCTATAGAGGCGACGACATAATCCATGACGTAACCTTTCATGCCTTCCTCCAAAACGGCCAGAGCTTGTTTGAGGCTGCCCGCCTTGACAATGATGAAACTGCTGACTTTCTTCTCCTTGCCTTTCTTCTCGTCAATAGTGATATAGACAAGCTTTGCCTTGTACCAATAAGCCTCCTCGACCTCATTATGGTCGAAAATCTCAGCAATCTTCGCCTTGCGGATATCAGTAACCTCAAATTCTCCTCGGATATATGGCTTAAGCTCTTCGGCTATTCTCTTCTCAGCTTCAGCAATATTAAACGCATCAACGAGATAAGATTCCGGGACTTTCTTCAACAGGCCGTTATCCATAGTCTTCTCATAAACGACCTTACAATCAAACCAAGTATACATTTTTGTTTAATTAAAATAATCTTCTTCTCTTTTCCATGCAAAATTACAAAAGTTTTTAGAAGTCATTTTATAACTTAACTGATAAAATGCTTAACTTTGCAATATATGAGTTCACAACCAGTCATCTTAAAAGAACATCCAGGTATAGCCATACTTTCCGGAAAAAGGAATGTGAGCTATACGGAGCTATTATATCGTACGCACCTTTTTTCGACGAAATGCCCGGCGGCATCGGGTGCGAAGACCATCATCTTCTCTGAAAACAGAGAAGGATGGATTTATGCCCTCATGGGCATTTGGAGCAACCGCGGCATTGCTGTCCCCGTAGATGTGACATCAACGATACCGGAAATCGTTTACATCCTCAAAGACTGCCAGCCGGCATGTATCTGGACAAGTATAAAGAAAGCCGACGCCATCCGCCAGGCTCTCTCCGAGGCAGGGACGGAAACTCCAGTGATGCTGATTGACGACTACGAAATGGCGGAAATAACAGAGACGGAGAAAAGCTATGTCCCATATAACGATGACGACACGTCGCTAATTATCTACACCTCCGGCACGACTGGTGCGGCCAAAGGTGTCATGCTGTCATTCAGAAATATCATTGCCAACGTAAACTCCGTATCAAAGGATGTACATATCTTCAGTCCAAGACTGAGGACGATGGTTTTATTGCCCTTGCATCATGTGCTGCCCCTGATGGGTTCTGTCGTCGCTCCGCTTATGGTTGGCGGCGGCATTGCAATCGCACCGTCCATGATGCCGGTGGACATCATGGAGACACTGCAAAAAGGCAAAATAGGAATAATCATCGGCGTGCCCCGTCTGTGGCAGACACTATATAACGGTATAAAACAAAAAATAGACGCTTCACCAGTCACAAGATTCCTCTTCTGGCTATGCAAAAAACTGCAATGCATGACGCTCTCACGGTTTGTTTTCCAGTCAGTCAGAAAGAAGATGGGCGGGCGGCTCACCTACTGCGTCAGTGGCGGAGCGGCATTAGACAGAGAGATTGGCATCGGCTTGCGGACTTTGGGACTCAGCGTACTGGAAGGATACGGCATGAGTGAGACCGCTCCGATGATTTCATTCACCCGACCTGACGACATCATCCCCGGCTGTGTAGGAAAACCCATGCCAAGCGTCACCGTAGACATTCGTGACGGAGAGATATATGTCAAAGGCCCGAATGTGATGCAAGGTTATTATAACAATCCGGAAGAAACAGCCAACGTCATAGGTAAAGACGGATTCCTGTGCACAGGAGACCTTGGCTATTTCGACAAAAAAGGCAGACTGTACATCACGGGGAGGAGCAAAGAAATCATTGTCCTCAGCAACGGCAAAAACATTAATCCCGCCGAGATAGAATACAAATTAGACAAATACACCCAATACGTAAAGGAATCAGCGGTCCTGCAAGACGGCGACACACTGAGAGCCATCATCGTTCCGCAGCAAAACATCTGTGAACAAAGCGATGAAGAAATAGAAAACTTGCTAAAGCAACATATCTTGCAGCCTTACAATGAAACCGTCGCACCATACAAGAGGATAATGAATCTCTCCGTTTACCGCGGAGAACTGCCCCGTACACGGTTGGACAAACTGCAACGCTTCAAACTCCCGTTATTGCTGAACAAAACAAACACAACCAAAACGGCCGCAACCTTTGTTGAGCCGACATTCCCCGAATACCAGATCATCAAAAACTACATCAGCAAAGAGAAGAATGTCTCTGTGCGCCCGACAGACCATTTGGAGACTGACCTTGCACTTGACTCACTGGACAAAATCAGTTTTCAGGCTTTTATCGAGTCAACATTCGGACTGGAAATGGACCAAAAGAGGCTGCTGGCTTTCAACAATGTCACAGAACTGGCAGAATATGTCGCCGACTTCAAATCTTTCATTGAACAAGAAGACATTGATTGGAACGCCATCATCAACCATAACAGCAACGGCGTGAAGCTGCCTGCCACTTGGGCAACAGGCGTTGTTATTACAAAAATATTCAAGTTGCTGAGCAAAGCCTATTTCCACCTGAAGGCCACAGGATTGGAGAACATCCCCAAGGACACACCTGTCATATTTGCATCCAATCACCAATGTTACTTTGACGGCATGTTCGTCATGGCATACCTAAACAAAGCCGTCATTCGCAAAACATACTTCTATGCCAAGGACGAACATGTAAAGAATTGGTTTGTCAAATTCCTCGCCAGCAAGCATAACGTCATCGTCATGAACTCCTCCAATATAAAGATTTCCATCATGAAACTCTCCAAAGTGCTGAAACAAGGTAAAAACATCATTATATTCCCGGAGGGCACAAGGACCTATGACGGCAACCTGAATGAATTTAAGAAAACTTTTGCCATATTAAGCAAGGAATTGAACATCCCGATAGTACCCATACACATTTCAGGCGCTTACGAAGCATTCTCAAGAAAGACAAAGGTCCCTCACCGCAAACCTGTCACAATAGAATATCTGCCCGCCTATATACCACGTGAAGAAGAATCCTACGACGAAATAGCAAGAAACATTCAGCAGACAATCGCACAGAGAAAGACTGAATCAAAGCAAAATTGACTGCACATATTAAACATTTTATGAAAAATAACATTCTATAACGCAACTATGTGCGTCAAAATCATTAATTTTGCAACAATATTCTCTTGATGAAAACATATATAACACTTAAACTAGGGATAATGCTATTATTGATGACCTCATGCAGTTCATTCAATAAAATAATGAAAAGTCCTGACACCGACTTCAAATATGAAGTGGCTAAGCAATACTTTTTCCAAAACAAAAACAGCAACACATCCTTCCTCCTGGACCAAATCATGCCCGGTTTGAAAGGAACGGAAAAAGGAGACGAAGCAACATTTTTAACCGCTATGACACAATATCAAGCAAGAGACTTCATCGTTGCCAACGACTATTTCAAAAAATATCTAAACAACTACCCTACAGGCATTCACACTGATGAGGCGCGATTTTATGCGGCAACAGCATTGTATATGAACACGCCACAGACTGAATTAGACCAGACTGGAACATATCAGGCTGTCACGGAGTTGCAAAACTACATTGAATACGACCCTAACGCACAGTATGTTGAGACCGCACGCAACATGATATATGAACTGCAGGACAAATTGGTAATGAAAGAATATCTTGCAGCCAAACTATATTACAACCTTGGCGGATATATCGGCAACTCAACAATGGGTGGCAATAATTACGAAGCATGCATCGTGACTGCGGAAAATGCCATTAAAGACTATCCGTATTCAAAGATGAAAGAAGACTTCTCAATGTTGATATTAAAATCAAAATATCACCTCGCACAACAAAGTGTCAAAGAGAAAATGAAAGAACGACTTGAAAACACAATAGATGAATATTATGGTTTCTTGAACGAGTATCCCTCATCAAAATATCTGGACGAGGCAAAACATATTTTTGAAAAAGCACAAGAAAAATTTAAATCATTATAAACAACACAAATAATTATGGCAAACAAGAAAAACGGGACACCAACAACAACTGTAACGCATAATATTATGGATTTCAGCGCCCAGACAGGCAACGTCTACGAAAGCGTACTTATAATGGGTAAGCGTGCTAACCAAATAGCAGTTGACGTTAAAGCTGATTTACAAAACAAACTGAGAGAGTTCGGCACCAAGACCGACACTTTGGATGAGGAATTTGAAAATCGTGAACAAATTGAAATTTCACGTCATTTTGAAAAAATGCCAAAACCATCTTTGATTGCTGAACAGGAGTTCTTGGAAGAAAAGATATACTTCAAAAACCCAACCGCAGAAAAGAAGTTCTAAGTATTATGATACAGCGAATACAGAGCCTATATCTGTTAATAGCAATAATCATCATGGTTGTTGCTATTGTATTTTTTTGCAACTCGACAGACATTCTCAACGCACATGCTGTATTCCCATGCATGTCCGGCCTATCAATAATACTCTCTACCGTTGCGCTGTTAAAATACACCAATCGCAGATTGCAGATGAAGATGGCAAATCTATCTATTGTCATACTTTGCGTCCTAATCATATTGCCGGCCATACCTATCTTCAATATAGAAGATCAGGCTATCCTGACATTCCGTATACAGTGTGCGGTTGCATTGCTTTTTAACCACATGGCATGGAGAGCTATCCGCCGTGATGAAAAAAAAGTAAAAGACGCTGACAGAATACGCTAAATTTAATATTATGTCCCTAAACAAAGTTATATTGATAGGCAATGTCGGTAAAGATCCGGAGATAAGATACGTTTCTCAGGATGTTGCAGTTGCTACAATCGTTTTGGCTACAACCAACAATGCCTACACAACCAAAGAGGGCATCCAAGTTCCAGAAAGCTCAGAATGGCACACAATAAAATTGTGGCGTAATTTGGCAAAAACAGCTGAGCAATATATCCGCAAAGGTGATAAAATATATGTGGAGGGCCAACTCCGATATACAAACTACACTGACCGCAGCGGACTGAGCAGGACTAAAGCTGAGATTTGGGCAGAGAAACTGGAAATATTTAACTTCCATAACGCTGCTTCTGAAAAATAAATACCTACATGTCTGTGCCTGACATTTTAGACATCATCTGTATTTTATTCAGCATTTTAGCCTTGTATATCATTACAGGGTATTACTTTAGCATTACATTGACCGACGAAAAACTGCTAAATCTTATTTCTTTCCCCCGAAAAAGAATTGACAATATCGTATTTGTCAATGTCGATTTGTTCGAGATAGGCTTCTACTGTTGTTTGGCTATCATTTTTCCATTACTCTGCATATTACAAATCCATTGGGGTCTGTCCGTTGCCATATTAATTGGCATCTCTATTCTTTTAGCTTTTATCTTAACGACTCCATATTATCCTGGCGACAAGTTCTTCTACCCATTGCGGAAACTCTTATCTGTGATAAATACATTGGTCTATCGTCTATATCCTGACAATGTCAAATTCTACCAGAAGACCTATGTCGCCAACATGTTTCCAAATGAGAGTCTCCGAAAGAAGACCATGTTAAAGGATATTATCCATTTCGGCAAGGAGACTGTCAAAGACATTCTAACGGCCCATGTGGATGTTGTTGATATTGACAGCAGGACACCTTTTTCAGAAGTACTGAAAGTAATTGCTCAAAACAAATACTCGCGCATTCCTGTCTATTCCAACACCAAGGACAACATCATTGGTATTTTATATATCAAGGACTTGCTCCCGTATTTGAACAAACCGGCAAACTTTCACTGGCAATCCTTGATTCGCCCGTATATCTGCGTACCTGAAACCAAAAAAATCGACAACCTCCTTCATGAGTTTCAAGCCAAAAAGATTCACCTTGCCGTTGTTGTTGATGAATATGGTGGCATAGCTGGAGTTGTGACACTGGAAGATATTATTGAAGAAATCGTCGGTGAAATCAATGATGAGTTTGATGATGACAAGAACCCTTACATTAAGATTAGCAGTAACACGTACATTTTTGACGCAAAGATATCGCTACAAGATTTTTGTAAGACATTTAACATTGACGATACGTTTTTTGAAGAATTTGGAGAAGACATCAACACTTTGGCCAGTCTTGTCATTGACATCATCGGCGACATACCACATAAGCATCAAGTAGTAAGATACAAACTCTTTGTTTTTGAAATACTCAGCAGTGACGAGCGCCATATTTCTAAAGTCAAAGTTACGCGATTCTGATATCTCTTACTATGCCTTTGCTAAAAACTCTTGAGATCAATCACATGTGCATCTATATCTGGAAGGTTACTGAATCTTCCGAAGAATTGGCAAGCATATTGCGTGAGCCGAATCTCTTGATTGAGGTCACAAGAAAATTTAAGGCTCTCAGCAGGCAGCAAGAGTACCTGATTGAACGCATACTGATTCAGCAACATTTCAAAAATTCTAAGATAAATCTGGCTCACCATCCCAACGGTGCACCATTTTTGACAAATTCCGAAGAACACATCAGTATATCACATACAAGAAAATATGTCGCTGTGGCTATCTCTAAAGAGTCAAACTTTGGTATTGATATCGAAACAATCTCTCCGCGTGTTGATAATATCTTGAAGTATTTTATGCGCTCTGAGGAATATCCTCTATCCACATCCGACAACACACGCTACCATCTTATTGTCTGGAGTGCGAAAGAAAGTATCTTTAAGTCGCTCATGTCGGGAGAGGTCAATACGATGCTGAATTACTACATCCCGCCGTTTAAGTTGAGCGAAAAAGGCAAGTTTCGTGCCTCCTACCCTACAGCCAAGCAATCGTTTGACGTAATTTATTATTCCGCCGAAGACTATGTCCTGACTGTAGCACAAATGATTTGATTTTTATATTTTTGGCGTCAAATCATTGGTGTATTGCACATCAACCCATTTCTCATAAGCTTGCAGTAACTGCGAAAGACCATATGATTTCATCTTGTCATGGTAAATAATGTCAATACACAAATCCAATAAATCCTTGCTGTTGCCCTCGCTGTTTGCCAATAATGAACGTATATTAAATTTCAGCTTATCCAATATGGTCTCATCCACATAGCCGTTACTATCAACGAGGTCATCAAAAAGTCCATATTTTTGTATGGTCAGCATGTTTTCTTCAGTAATCTCCAAACTATGTGTGTTCTTCTCATTTAAATAAATCTTGTATGTCATATCCTATTTCGTTAAAAATTCCACAATCTTTCCCATTAATTCCACACGTGCCTCATCGGTTTTGATGCTTTCAAACGGCACACTCATAACATATGTCCTGGCTTTGCCGGTTTTGCATGCTACACCGGCACAGGCTCCACTACCATAATTTAATGTCACCTGCGCTTCACCTACAGGTTTTATCATTTCCGGATGCTGTACAGCATAAGTCTCCTGATTATATTCTTGTTCAAATGCTGCTGTAAAGTTCTCTCCGTTAATTGTGCCATTCATGTCTTCCGGGAGTTTACCGACATATTGACTTCTTAATTTCTTGGTCATAAAACGTTCGTCTTCCAAAGTCCTCATGTCCGAACCGAGATATGCTCCGGATATGAATAAGCGTCCACCATGATCCAGATACACGGATAAATTCTCTCGCATATCCGGCGTGATGGTTTTATATTGCCGGATACTACTTTCATCGTCATCTCTCTGAAGACCAAGTATCAAATCCACCATATCGTATGGGTCCAAAGAGACATTATTGCATTCTACAGCTTGAGCGCTTGAGGAAGAGAATGACACATGTCCGAGCCCAACAAGCGCTTTACCATGGACCAAAGGATAGTTGAATGTATTTCCGACTACAAATTTTCCCTGCATGTCAGTATTAGATCTACCCAGAGCCGACAGTTTGTCACGATTATATTCATACTGGTCACCGCAATATTCCGGTGTTTTCATATAAGGCACGCCAAAATCATTTGAAAGGCTAAAGCCAAGACTGTCTTTCGTGTTTACAACACCTGGGGCGCTTAATCGTGTAAAACCGTTAACAATCAATGCCTCCATGGTTTCTTTGGATGATTTATATACAGTCAGTTCCTCACTCGGGAAGCTCTCTCCTCCGGCGTTCACTGCAGTTATCTTAAAACTGTAAACAACGTCTGTGTTAATGTCGGTTACGTATTCTTGAGCATTTTTCACAAACACACCATTATCATAGCCCATGCCATCACGTTTTGTATATACAACATAACCGACAGGTGTAGCTGTCTTTTCCATATTATCTTCCGTAGGTGACCATGACAACCTCACTTTTCCGTTATGTTGGAGTATAGCGGCAAAGTTTTGAACCGGCAAGGGATGGACCACATAATCCGAACCGTGCTGGAAGGCTATATACTTCAAAATAGCTTTATAAATACTACGCGCCAGCAGAAACTTCACGTTAGGATCATGTCCCAGCAACATATCTGAGAAATTTTGATGAGACATAATTTCCAAGATGGCAGAAGGGACCTCCGGTTTTCGCGTCTCACTGTAATTTTTACGCAGATGCTCTCTTCTGTACCATGTCCTGCCTAATGCGGCTGACATATCTTTGCAAATACTCTGTTGCAACATGTCAGCAAAATCAGAAGATGCCATTCTATACAACCCACTTTTGAAGTGTTCTCCCAAGGTATCGTTCCGCAGTGTACTGATTACCAGTGAGCCATATATATCATTATCACGTCTAAAACCGGCATCACTGTGCACAGCGAGTGATAATTCAAATGGCACTTTCCCTCCTATTGTGTCAGGAACATACACACTTCCGCCAGCCAACCAGTTCAAAGCATTTGAACGGCAATTAATATCGTCAGCATAATCACTGTGCCCATCTTTTGTGTTATATACGTCATAGGGCAAACCTGAATAGTGACAGTAATAACGTGCAGCCTCAAGAAAACGCGGCAAACCGCTGCATACACCATCGCTCCCATCTTCTTCGCGCGCCGTGTTGCCCATACCGCCGCCGAATCTGATTGCGTCAGCTGAAAGGATTTTACCCTTTTCACCTGTAGCATTATCAAGATATACTGCATTTTTAGCAGACTGACCGGCACTAAATCCGAATGTACCAAGATAAACCCATGTTCCTCCACCCATCGTCTGGTTTACACTGACTTTGGTGACAATACCATCATGCACTATCTTATATATCGCGCGCTCCGTACTTTTCTCACTTGATTGATACGTGACATATACCGCATAATCACCGGCTTTTTTGAAATGCGGCATCCAACAGCATGTAGAAACTTGCTCATCGCCAGCCATTGTCTCTATCCAAAAGGCGGAACCTCTACCATCTGAAGTTTTTGTTTCTTTAACACTGTCAATTTCCAACGTATCAGTTATATACAAGAACTCTCTGTTTGAGTATCTGAATGGACTTTCATTAATATAATACGTATCGCGTGAGTCCTTAAAACCTTCTTTGGACGACAGCTCCCAATAGTTCAACCCGTCTGTAGCGGTAAAGCCAGACTGAGGGTCGTCATTATCTACAATGATTTCCTCCAACTGCCAGTCACGTTCACGGGGCATGTAACACACCGCGCCACTGTTCTCCAGCATGGGAATCAGGAATGGCGTTACAATAGACAGCGTAAACATGTCCTCTGTCGTGCAGAATAAAGCCGGCCGTTGCCAACCCCAGTATTCCTGCTCATTGAGCCAATACCTGCCATGACTTGGCCAAATCGTAATATGCCTGTTGTATAAACCTCTGGCAATACTAAATGGCCTGGAGATATTGTCTACCCATGGCTTACCGCGATAATCAATATTCCTCCACATGCGGGATGCATCAGACTGACTGCGCTGATAATTGGGGATATATTCAGATATTTCCTTGCCGTTGGCAATGACCTGCAAATCATATTTCTCAGCACTATCTGGCAGTACAGCCTTAAACTTAGAGTAAATGGCATTTACACGCTCTGCCGTAAACAGTCTGAATGAAAATTCGTCATTGGCATAGATTAAAATCGTCTTGTGGGCATCATCAATCCTCACGCTATCCAGTTTTGCGACATATATCATGTGTTCTTCCGACGAAGTCGGCACAGTGAAACATTGTTCTATAAGAGGTGTTATTGTGTCGGGGGTTATTACTTGTGCGGAATCCACAACCACATCTTCGCCGCCAGCAATTATGGAGCTCGTGTTTCCCGTCAATGAAGATAATGAAAGGAATAAACTGATGATAGCTATAGATGCTTTCATGCGAATCGCCACGCTTTGATTTCCTGAAAGAGCATAGGGACTGGCAGTCCGATAACATTGAAGAAGCAACCCTCGATACCTTTTACACCAACCAGACCAATCCATTCTTGGATACCATAGGAACCAGCCTTGTCAAATGGGCTGTAATTGTCAATGTAATAATTGATTTCCTGATTATCAAGATGTTCAAAGGTAACTTTTGTAGTGCAGTAAAATGATTTGCGATGTGTAGAATCTCTCAATGTGATACCGGTGACAACGTCATGGGTCTTTCCCGAGAGCATTTTCAGCATACTTTCAGCCTGTCGCCTGTCTGCAGGCTTGCCGAGAGCCCGACCATCTGCCCAAACTATAGTGTCGGCAGTGATAAGCAGGGAGTTATTGTTTAGCACAACCTGGCATGCATCAGATTTCAGTTGAGACAGATACACAGGTATCTCTTCCTTGTCCAAGGACTCCGGATATGCCTCCTCACATTCTGCAGAAGCTATACGGTAAGTTATGCCCAACTGGGTCAGCAACTCTCTTCTGCGCGGAGAATGACTTGCCAAAATAAAATCAATATTATCAAACATCGTCACCAACCAAAAGCTATATCATCCATCACCCATAAACCCTGGGCACGAAGCACTTGTTCTATAACATCTCGGCCGCATCCCTCGCCACCACGTCTCGGAGAAACATATTTGGAAATCTCCTTAATCTCCACTGCGGCATCAGCAGGGCAACATGGCAGACCAACCAGCCTCATAACCTCATAATCAGGGATATCGTCACCCATGTAGGCGACTTCCTCGTCAGTCATACAATACTTCTGCATAAGAGACCTATAGACTTCTATCTTCACTTTGCAGCCAAGAAAGACATCATCGATGCCAAGACCATGATAACGGATGCCGAGCTCCTCTACCTTAGCACCAGTGATAATGGCTATCTTCAAACCACGTTTTATGGCAAGCTGCAAGGCGTAACCATCTTTAATATTCACCGTGCGGCGAGGTTGTCCGTCGGCACCCAAGGATATCGTCTCCTTGCTCAACACGCCGTCTATATCAAAAAAAACAGCCTTGATTTTCTTTAAATCGTAATTTATCATTACAGCAAGTTATTTTACTCAATACAAATTTAGCAAATAGAAATTAAATTCATCCGCAAACAGGAGCAAAAAGTTAGAGAAACAAACGTATTTTTTCCCACCCGCAGAAGTTTTCCGTTCCAAAGGCTGGAACGTACATTCCATCCCGTGGAACTTATATTCCATCCCATGGAATGTAAATTCCATCGCGCAGAACAGAAAAGACATGCCGGAAAGAAAAACTCTCATCTCTGGCAAACAACAATGCGACGCCGTATGGCCTATTTAAGATTGCAGGGCGCACTGGTGGAACGTAAAACCGACGTACTTTATACAGATTGGCCTTTTCTGTATTTATATAATTGATATGCATTGACAAGATTATGCCAAATGCTGTAAAACCCTCCTGCCGTAACCGACACAGGGTCCAGGAAGGTGTAGCCCAGCCACATGATGAACACCGTGTTCTTCTGACCAAGACTCTGACCTCCCTCAAGACGCATGCCGTAATACTGTCCTATCTGTTTACCTGCACCAAACTGCAGCATACAGCACATCATTGTGGCAATGGCAATAAAAGAAATATAGAACGCTGACTCGCCACAATGTACAAGTGCCTTGCATGCGGTTGCAACGGCTATTGCCAGAGAGACCGACCAGAGATAGAACGCCAGATCTTTCTGTCGCAGGCACCACCGGTGAACCGCAGGCATACTGTAGCGCACCAGCCAAGCCAGGAGAAGCGGACATATCAGCAAAGGAAACACCTTGTGGATTATCCTAAAGAATGCCGGCAGAAAGGTAAGACCGGCATGCGGATGTGCAATGGGTAGCAACAATGGTGCGATTACTGCAATTATGACATTAATAATAAAAGTATAGGTCGTGACGGCCGTCGCACTGCCGCCCAACTTGGTCGTTACAACAGCACAAGCCGTGGCTGTGGGACACATCAAGCACAACATGGCACACTCTATGACACTACGCCACCGTGTGTCTGGAAAGAGATAGAGCACATATGTAAGCAACCCGAATGAAAGCAACTGGATAAGCACAAGCCACAAATGCCATCTGTAAGGACGCATTTCAGTCGGCTTTACCCTGCAGAATGTCAGGAAAAGCATGCAGAATAGCAATATCGGCTGCAAGTAGGCAATGACTTCTGCGACAAAAAACTTGGTAGGTGCGAGAAACGGTAAGCTGACATAGATAAAATATCCTAAAATGCCCGTCAGCATAGATATCGGCAGAGACCAGTTTTTCAACAATGAAATGAATTTCATTTGAGTTTCGTTCTCTGATTTGCGGATGCAAAATTACGTTTTTTTTATCATACCTCCCGATGAAATCATTTTATCTTCAAAAAATTATCGGGAAAGTCATTTGTAAAAGAACAAAAAATAATATATTTGCATAATAGACTTAATAAAACGACACACTAAATAATGAAAGACAGGTATAATTTCATCGCAGTAGACTTAGGCGCAACCAGCGGGAGAACCATTTTGGGATGCGTTTCAGGTCAGAAAATAGAAATGAAGGAACTGACACGCTTCAAGCATGTCATACACCAGATGTCCGGACATTATTACTGGGATATCTATCATCTATACAATGAAATTCTGCATGGACTGACCGAAGCGGCAAAAACAAAGGTCAAGATTGACAGCATAGGCATTGACACATGGGGCGTGGACTTTGTGCTCGTCGGGAAAGACGGACAAATACTACGCACGCCCTATTCCTACAGAGACCCTCACACCATTGGCGCAATGGAAGAATATTTCAAATTAGTCCCAAAATCCCGTGTTTACGAGATCAGCGGTATTCAATTTATGAATTTCAACAGTTTGTTCCAACTGAGTGCAATGGTACAGCACAAAGACTCCGCACTACCCGTTGTCGACAAAATCCTATTTTTACCCGATGCACTCTCCTACTTGCTGACTGGAGAAATGGTCACTGAACGTACCATCTTATCGACCAGTTCATTCATGGACGCCAAGACTGGACAGATAAGTTCAGAACTCATTGAACCTTTAGGCCTACGCCAAGAGCAATTTGCGCCCATTGTCCAACCGGGGTATGTCATCGGGACCTTGACGGAAGACATCCAAAAGCAAACAGGACTGGGTGCCATACCTGTTGTCGCTGTCGCCGGCCATGACACCGGCAGTGCCGTGGCGGCAGTGCCCGCCGACAATGACGGCTTTGCTTATCTGAGCAGCGGTACTTGGAGTTTGATGGGCATCGAGACAAAGAGCCCGGTAATTACAAAACAATCCTACGAGATGAACTTCACAAACGAAGGAGGCATTGAGAATACGACACGCGTACTGAAGAATATATGCGGTATGTGGATACTTGAGTGCTGCCGCAAAGAATGGAAAGACGCTCCAGAGAGCTATGACAAACTCTACACAGAAACACAGCAAACAGAAACCTTCAGGAGTTTCATCTTCCCCGATGCTCCCGAATTTGCCAACCCTGAGTCAATGACGACAGCCATCAAAGACTATTGCAAGCGCACTTCACAGCCTATACCGGAAACATACACGGAACAAGCCCGTTGCATCTTTGACTCTCTGGCTATGCGTTACCGCCAAGTATTTGACATGCTGCAGGAATTGTCACCGCTCAAGATTAAACATTTACATATCATCGGCGGAGGAACGCAGAACTATCTGCTTAACCAATACACCGCAAACTCCTTGGGAGTGCCTGTCTACGCCGGCCCGGTTGAAGCTACTGCAATCGGGAACATCATGATTCAAGCCAAGGCTATGGGACTGGTTGCTGATCTGAAAGGCATGCGCAAAGTCATCGCAAACAGCGTCAATCCCAAATGCTATATGCCCGAAGACACAGACGCTTGGAACATGGCATACCAGAAATATTTAGAAATCACAAAATAATAAACATTAAAATAATTATGAAAGAAAAATTTGTAAACGAGGCTTACAACATTGCCAAAGAACGTTACGCCGCTTACGGTATTGACACTGATAAAGTGTTAGACCAAATGCAGAATTTTCACCTCAGCATGCACTGCTGGCAAGCTGATGATGTGGCAGGATTTGAGTCTGCAGGCGATTTGACCGGCGGTATTCAGGCTACAGGAAACTACCCTGGAAAAGCCCGCAACATCGATGAACTGCAAAAGGATATTTTAAAAGCAAAATCACTGATTCCAGGTACACACCGCTTAAATCTTCATGAAATATATGGTGATTTCAAAGGCAAATGGGTAGACCGTGATGAAGTTGAGCCCAAACACTTCCAGGCATGGATTGACTGGGGAAAAGCAAACGACACCAAACTGGATTTCAACTCTACCAGTTTTTCTCATCCTAAGAGCGGCAACCTCACACTCGCCAACCCGGACAAAGGTATCCGCGATTTCTGGATAGAACATACGAAACGCTGCCGGGCAATCGCAGAGGAAATGGGAAAAGCACAGGGTGACCCTTGTATTATGAACCTTTGGGTACATGACGGATGCAAAGACGTGTCTGTAAATCACTACACATACCGTAAACTGCTGAAGGAGTCCTTGGATGAGATTTTCGCCCAAAAATATGACCACATGAAAGATTGTATTGAAGGCAAAGTCTTCGGTATTGGTTTGGAAAGCTTCACCGTTGGGTCACATGATTTCTACACAGCATATGCTGCACAGAATCAAAAAATACTGACCATCGACACCGGTCACTACCATCCGACAGAAAGCCCGGCAGATAAAGTCTCTGCCGTTTTGAACTTTGTACCTGAACTGATGTTGCATGTCAGCCGTCCCGTCCGTTGGGATTCTGACCACGTAACCATCATGGACGACCAGACAATGGAATTGTTCAATGAAATTGTACGTGCCGGCGCTCTTGACAGAGTCCACTATGGTTTGGACTATTTTGACGGTGCCATCAACCGTATCGGTGCATATGTTATCGGTAGCCGTGCCGCACAAAAATGTATGGTACGCGCACTGCTTGAGCCACAGCAATTAATCAGCAAATACGAGCTTGAAGGCAAGAGTTTCCAGGTACTCGCAATGTTTGAAGAAGTGAAGGCTTTGCCTTGGAATGCTGTTTATGATATGTTCTGCATGAAAAACAATGTTCCTGTCGGTGACGCTTTTATTGCCGACATAGAGAAATACGAGGCAGAAGTAACATCAAAACGCAAGTAATAATGTCATCTATATTAAACGGCCGTCCTGACTTAAATAAGAAAGTTTATGAAGTTGCGGAAGTTGCCGGCTGTCTATGGCAAAAAGGCTGGGCAGAGCGCAATGGCGGAAACATTACTATCAATGTAACTGATTATGTTGATGACAACATCCGCCAGCTACCTGCAATAAGCGAGATTAAAGCGATTGGACTGAACCTTCCTGCAATAAGGAACAATTATTTCTATTGCAAGGGGACAGGCAAACGCATGCGTGACCTGGCAAAAGACCCTATGGCTAATGGCTCTATTATACGAGTCTTAGATGATGGGGCACACTATGTCGTCATTGCCGACAATCCCGTTCAGCCTACATCAGAACTACCTTCACACTTATTGGTACATAACTGGTTTATAGAGTCCGGCTCAACCTATAGTGCGACCCTGCACACTCACCCCATCGACCTCATCGCCATGTCTCACCATGCCTCGTTCTTACAAAAAGATGTTCTCACAAACATTTTATGGAGCATGATACCTGAGACAAAAGCATTTTGTCCCAAAGGCTTGGGCATTGTTCCTTATTGTCTGCCAGGCTCAAACGAGTTGGCACAAGCCACACTAAAGGAACTGAATGACTACGATGTAGTCCTATGGGAAAAACATGGTGTGTTCGCCGTAGATACCGACATCATCAATGCTTTTGATCAGATTGACGTATTGAGCAAGAGCGCCCAAATATATATTGCTTCCAAGAACATGGGCTACACACCCGAGGGTATGAGCATGGAACAAATGCACGAGATGACCATAGCATTCAACTTGCCAAAATGAAAGGATATCAGTAACTGACAAAAAAGCTCCAGCTAACACTGGAGCTTTTTTATTACGTTTATTTCTCAACTTCTTTGTAACTTTGCAGTTGATTAACTACAAAAAAGTGACAACGACAGCAATAATAATACTCATCGTATTCTGTTTTGGTGCAAGCATAATACAAAGTGTGACCGGATTTGGTTTTGGCATTTTCATTATGACCGTCCTGCCATTTATCATGCCCAGTTACGGAGAAGCTACTACCCTGTCCGGCATATTAGCGATTGTGTTATCAACATATATGTCATTCAAATACCACTATCACATATCGTGGAAAAAAATAACGCCCATACTTATCGTATTCCTTATCACATCATATTTTGCCATTTCATGTGTCGCAGAGATTGATGATTATATCCTCAAAAAAATCTTAGGTATCGTACTCATCTGTATCAGCATATATTTCTTTATATACAGTGAGGACATACGTATCAACCCCACAATACAGAATCAAATTGGACTTGGAACGCTATCCGGACTGATGGGAGGATTCTTCGGTATGCAAGGCCCTCCAGCGGTTTTGTACTTCCTCTCTTCAAGTGACTCCAAAGAAGAATATATCGCAGCGGCACAGACATATTTCCTTATCGGCAATTTCATGATGACAATTTACAGGGCGCAGAAAGGCTTTATAACCGCAGCGGTCGGAGAAGCATGGCTGATTGCCATTGCCGCCGTGTGTGTCGGAATCTGGATAGGCACGCTCATCCTAAAAAGGATGTCTATAGCAATGCTCAAGAGAGTAAGCTATATTTACATGGGCATCAGCGGCATCATCGTATTGATAATTTAGTCTAAAAGATATATCTGAAAAAAACAAACGTCTCTTGACGGTTTAATAACCCAAGGGACGTTTGCTTTATCTTTACAAACTAATTTATTATACCAAATATAGAGAACTTATAGACTCATTATACTCAATACATTTAATCGTATCAGCAAACAATTTCGCTACAGAAAGATGCTTTACTTTGGAACAATTCTTGTGATAAGGAATCGTGTCGGTAAATACTATTTCATCCAAACCGGAATCTTCTATGCGCTGTATTGCTGGACCAGACAAAAGACCATGGGTGGCGATGGCTCGCACGCTATTTGCGCCAAGGTCTTTAATAATCTGTGATGCCATCGTAATAGAACCAGCCGTATCTACCATGTCATCAACAATAACTACATCATAACCTTTAACGTCACCGATAACCTGCATGGAGGATACGACATTGGCTTTTTCCCTGAATTTATTACACAACACTAAAGGACACTGCAAATACTTTGCATAAGTATTCGCACGTTTAGAGCCGCCGACATCAGGAGTCGCAATACACAGGTTAGGTAAATTGAGTGACTTGATATATGGAAGGAAAATACTCGAAGCATACAAATGGTCTACCGGGATATTGAAAAAGCCTTGTTCCTGGTCTGCATGGAGGTCCATAGTAATCATACGGTTGATACCTGCAACGCTCAACAAGTCTGCTTCAAGTTTAGCGGCAATGGAGACTCTTGGTCTGTCTTTGCGGTCTTGACGCGCC
>CACXEH010000046.1 GCA_902766625.1 uncultured Bacteroidales bacterium
GGGTGACGGCTGACGGCAAAGGTGCGTGGTTTGACCTTGAGGGCAGGGAGGTCCTGCGGCCCGAGAAAGGCAGGATATACATCCACAAGGGCAGGAAAGTGCTGGTGAAATAAAAAGCATAGCATAGAACGTACAAAGAATCATTTGACGGCAAAGCGCATGAATAGAAGAGTGCTCAGATGTTTTAAGCTTCAATAATATTATTGGAAAAATGCACAGAATTCTTGATTTATTATTAACTTTGCGTGTAAATTACATATTATTAGGTTAAGTGAACATAAAGGAAGTCGTTACGACCCTTGAAAGTTTCGCGCCGCTGCCTCTGCAAGAAAGTTACGATAACGCTGGCTTGCAAGTAGGATTAACAGCCACGGAGGTCTCAGGGGTCTTGTTGTGTTTAGATGTCACGGAGAAAGTCATAGACGAAGCTGTGGTAAAGGGGTGCAACCTGATTGTGGCGCATCATCCGTTGCTGTTTAGAGGCTTGAAACAGATAGGTGATGCGACACAGCCAGAGCGTTGTGTGACAAAGGCTCTGAAAAAAGATATTGCCATATATGCCATGCATACCAATTTGGACAATGCGGAGGGCGGTGTCAACTATGAGATTGCATACAGGCTGGGCATGGAAGATGTAAGATTTCTCCTGCCAAATACACAAGGTGGCGGTAGTGGCGTGATAGGTGCCCTGCCGGTGGAAATGAATGCAAGGACTTTCCTGCAATCTGTAAAAAAAGAATTTGGCGTGGAGTGCCTGATGCACAATGAACTGTTGAGGCGTCCTATAAGGACAGTAGCGCTGTGTGGCGGTGCCGGTGACTTCCTGCTGCAGGAGGCAGTAAACCAACAGGCAGATGCGTTCCTTACGGGAGAAATGCACTATCATACCTACATGGGAATGGAACAGACAATACAGATAGCTGTCGCAGGACATTACCAGACAGAACAATATACAAAAGATTTGATAGCGAAAACACTGAGAGAACAATGCGAGGGATTGCGCATCGTGATATCACAAGAAAACACGAATCCTATTTGTTATATGTGTGAATAAGAAATTAAAATTAAATAAAACTATTATGGCAGAAAAGAAAACATCTACAGAGATGACTGTAGAAGAGAAACTGAAAAATCTGTATGCACTTCAGAAAGTGCTGAGTAGAATTGACGAAATTCGTATTATCCGTGGTGAATTACCGCTGGAGGTACAAGACCTTGAAGATGAAATCGAAGGATTGACAACACGTATTGCCAATAAGAAAGAGGAAGTTGCTGCCGTACATCTGGCACTGAATAAATGGAGTGAGGAGAAGAAGCAGGCACAGGTGGCAATAGAGCGTTGCAACGAGCAACTGAACTCAGTCAGCAATAGCCGTGAGTATGACAACCTTTCAAAGGAGATAGAGTACCAAGGGCTGGAGATTGAACTGCGTGATAAACGCATTCGTGAAAACAGTGTCAAAGAAACGGAAATGAATGAGGCCATAGTGGCATATGAGGCTGAAAAGGCTGCCCGTATTCAAGAACTTGAAGTGAAACGCACCGAACTGGATGAGATAATCAGTGAGAACAAGGCAGAGGAAGACAGACTGCGCGAAGAGTCTAAGACTCTCGAAGAAAAAATTGAGCCACGTCTGCTGACAGCTTTCAAGCGCATACGCAAAGGTTCTCACAATGGACTGGGTGTCGTAGTCGTAGAGCGCGACTCCTGTGGTGGATGTTTCGCTAAAATCGCACCACAGCGTCAGCTTGACGTGATGTTCCATAAGAAAATTATTGTATGTGAATATTGCGGGCGTATTTTGGTGGATCCCGAGCTGGCAGGAATCAAGGTTGAGAAACCTGTTGAGGAGAAAAAGACACGCCGCCGTACTAAGAAAGCGGAATAATGTTATGATAAGACCGAATAAAGGGTATTCCGTAATAAGGGATACCCTTTATTTGAATATGCTCTGTTGGAAAATGATGTCGCAAGATTGGAGGATTAGAAATTACTTAATGTTCAAATTAATCTGATACATTATGCTTGGTGCTGTTATCGGTGACCTTGCCGCCTGGACGTATGAACACGACAGAACAAGGTTTTGGAGTCATCTTGTCTCGGAAGGAGCAAAGGTGTCTGAATTTGGCCTGTCTGTGCTGACAACGGCTGCCCTTATTGCAACTGACCCAAACATGTCGAGAGATAAAGTGGCAGATTTTACAAGGCGTTCATTCCAAAATATCAATAAGGATGCTGTTGACCTTTCCTCTCAGGCTTTTGGTTGGACGACACTCCAGGAATGTAACTATCAATCAATGATGTTTGGTATAGAAATCTTGCGTATGGCAACTTGTTCTTTCTTCAATGTGCTCCAAAATGAGATGTATTTTGGACCCGCTTGGGATAAAGAGGAGGGATATACGAGGATGTTTCTTTCCCAAATAGTTACTTTGTTGCGCCAGGGTGAGACGAAGGATGAAATGTACAAAGAACTTGGCCTCGTGTTCAATGGTTGCCGAAAAGAATGGAATTGGCAGGAGGAAAATGGGATATTGTCTTACTTGCTTCGCGCGTGGGATGCTTTCTATCGCGCATTTGACTTCACCAGTGCCATTCATAATACGATGAAGATGAATGGTGACCGGCATCTGATGGGGGCTTTTACTGGTGCTATAGCAAGTGCCATGTATGGATGTCGGTATAACCTCGTGAAGAAAAAATATCAAAAGAAGGAATCGGATAGTCCCTATGTGTATATGACATGGCCTAAAGCATTGATGCGGGATTATCATGACGCAATGCGTTTTATTGAGAATAAAGCAGTTAAAGAACGAGTGTTCTTTCCTAAAGACAATGCTATGACTGATGTGGAACTTCATTCATGGCAGGATGTTGAGAATCCGTTTGTAGAGGAAGTGATTGACGAGAAAAAGAAAAGGATTCTGCTTTATGCTTTTGAGCCGGATTGGGATAATCGGTATGGGTTCTATTGGGAAAACGGCTGGTTCTATATATATCGCAGCGGCTTACTGCTTTTGCGTTTCCAACTAAAACTAATGCCGGATAAGACATACCGCATCTTTCATTTGCAGAAGAGCGAAGTCAGCCAAGCAAATGTGGGAGCAATGTATGAGGCGTTGTCTTCTCTTAGATGGAATTCTTAATGATGAAGTTTTGACGTTGTGCCGTCAGTGTAGGGGGAAATGCCCACGGCCTGTTTACAGCGTGCTGTAATCCGGTATTTCTTTCAGGAATACAATTTTTTGCGTGGTATAGTCAATGTGGCAGCAGAAATGTTCTATTCCGTTGCTAAGAATGAGGTAGGGGACTCTGAGGACATGATTGTATGACATTATTTGAGAGAAAACCTTTTGGTTGATTTTGATATTGGGCGATTTGTATTCTATAATCATTCTCGGAGTGCCGTCGGAAGCGTAAAGGACACTGTCACATCGCCTTGTCATGCCGTTGAGCTGGATGCTAATCTCGTTGGCCATCAGAGAGGACGGATAGCCTTTGTAGTTAATAAGAAAATGAATGAAATGCTGGCGCACCCATTCCTCTGGCGTAAGTGCGACAAAACGACGTCTCAAAATGTCGAAAATTTGAGGCTGATTGTTTTTGTTTGTAATATTTGCCTCAAAAGGAGGCAGACTTAACGCAAACATTTATTATTTTTGTAAATTGAATCTAAGTGCAAATATAAGAAAAATATAAACAATGAACAAATTAGAAATCACGTCCAATTGGCTGGAACGCTACACGAAGCAAAAAAAAGAAGCTTTCAGTCCATACATATTAATCACAAATTTCAATGATTATGTTGATCTGTTCTGTGATTATTTTGGCGTGGAGCGTCCTGGATATGAAGCCAACATGAGAGTGGCAAATGCAGGAGGCATGACAATGATAAATTTTGGAATGGGTAGTCCCAATGCCGCATTGATTATAGATTTGCTGAGTTCAATAAACCCGAAGGCTTGCTTGTTCTTAGGCAAGTGCGGAGGTGTTTCGCGTAAGGCGCAGTTGGGTGATTTGATATTACCTATCGCCGCTATACGTGGAGAGGGAACGAGTAATGATTATTTTCCGCCCGAGGTGCCGGCTTTGCCTGCCTTTATGTTGGAAAGAGCCATTTCGTCTGTGTTGCGTGACAATGCGTTGGATTATTGGACTGGCACAGTATATACGACCAACCGCCGTGTATGGGAACATGACGACAAGTTCAAGCAATTGCTGATAGACATGCGCGTGATGGCTGTCGAGATGGAATGTGCGACGCTATTTACATGCGGATTTTATAATCATGTTCCTATAGGCGCACTCTTGTTGGTGTCGGATAACCCCATGACACCAGAAGGTGTAAAAACAATAAAGAGCGATAACATCGTAACAAAAAACTACGCTGAGCAACATGTCAGAATGGGCATAGAGTCGTTGAAGACAATTATTGAAGGCAACAAAACTGTGCGCCACTTGAAATATGACTGGTAATAGATTAAGCTGATGGCTACGACATTGTCAAAAGGACCGACGTTTGAAAGCATCCTGAGTGATGTGAAGGAAGGTAAATTGAAACCTGCTTACCTGTTGATGGGCGTGGAGAATTATTACATAGAGAAACTCTCAGACGCCATTATTGAGGCAACATTGCCGGAAGAGGAACGTGATTTTAATATGCATGTGTTCTATGGCAATGACTCAGATATAAACAGTATTGTCAATGCTGCACAAAGTTTCCCTATGGGGTCTGAACACAGTCTTGTAATCGTCAAAGAGGCGCAGGATTTAAAGGATTTGGAGAACATTTCCTATTATCTTCAAAATCCGCAGCCGACGACGGTGTTATTGCTACAGTATAAGAACGGCACGGCTGACCGCCGGAAAAAGTTCGTGTCGCAAATCGCATCACTGGGCGTCGTGTTTGAGTCTGCCAAGATCAGTGATGTACAATTGCCGACACTGGTCCGTAATTATGCGCAGGAAAAGGGCAGGATGATAGATGAAAAGTCTGTCAGTCTTATTGCTGAGTCAATTGGCTCAAACCTGATAAGACTTTATGGCGAAATGGATAAACTGTTTCTGACATTGCCTCAAGGTGTCGCTGTGACACCTGAACTTGTTGAAAAGAATATTGGCATAAGCAAGGACTTTAATTTCTTTGAACTGCAAAACGCTTTGGTGGAAAAGAATGCTTACAAAGCTTTTCAAATAATAAAGTATTTTGACAAGAACCCGAAGGCTAATCCGATTCAAATGACTTTGCCGATGCTGTTTAGTTTTTTCTCTAATTTGATGATGGCATACTATGCGCCGCAAAAAACTATAGAAGGAATAGCAAGTTATTTGGGACAAAGAGACTGGCAAGTCAGAAAGAATATCTATCCTGCGATGAGGAATTATACGGCAAAAAAAGTGTTGGATATCTTGGGCGAAATAAAATGTGCAGACGAAAAATCCAAAGGAGTAGGAGGGTCAAAAGTTAGCAGTGCAGACATACTAAAACAACTCATAGCTTTTATCTTGCAATAGACATAAAAGATGAAGTTTTTTTTGTGTTTTTGTGTCAAAAATATTAAGTTTTTTGACACATTTTTTTGCCCTGTTATAGCTTAATTTTCAGTGCGTTTTAGTGTCATTTTGTCGCATTATTCCCGCTGAGATTTTTCTGGAAAAAGTTTTCTGCACAATCATTCAGGAAATTCAATTCTCGCTGAAAATCCGCAAAAAATATTCAAAAAACAAAACAATTAACTTTCCGTAACATTTAAGATTTAAGACAAATGTTAAGACTTGTCAAATATTATTTGAAATTCAAAAGTACAGATGGCGCTGCAGGGACAATATTTGAATTTTCGAATTATAAATTAAAAAGCGAAAATCAACCATTCCGAATTGCATATTCATCTTACAATTAAAGATAATTGCATGGAATAAATAGCTAAAAATCAGCTGATATAATAAATTCTAATAAACTATACAATAAAACGTTTTCGCATAATCTTCCAAAAGAAGACACATGCAGTCAATATATTGCACGATAATGTAAGTAACGCTCTAAAAACCAGTCTTTAATTTGAATTTATAAAAGAAAAACTGCGACGTGTGTTAAGGCGTGATATTTTAAGTATGTAAATCCGAACAATCAGTTACCACGGATGATACATGTTTTGAAATGTAAATTCAAAAACTTTTAATTTGAAAATATTTTAGAATTCAAAGTTTGTAATTCAAAACAAAGATTTAACTTTGCAAAA